>DPKX01000004.1 GCA_003542295.1 Candidatus Atribacter hydrocarboniphilus | reverse complement strand
AAAAGCCAATTGCCGATGCCATAGCCAAAGGAATACCGGTTTTTGGATTTGATATTGGAGCACCAGGAACCGACATAATTTGGACAGCTTCAGGCTGGGAACCAACTCAAAGCGGAACCAATATTGGTGAAGGTTTAGCTAAAGAAATTGGTGGAAAAGGCAAAGTTGCCTTAATCACTGCCGGGCTTGGGCAACCTTATCTTGAACAGAGACAAAAAGCTATTGAAGCGGTATTGGCTAAATATCCGGATATCACCATCGTCGGCTTATATGCTAATGACAATGATTACGAAAAAGCCTTAAGTCAATGTGAATCAGTTTTGCTCGCCCATCCTGATTTGGCTGGTTTTGCCAGTACCACTACCACAGGAATCCCGGCGGCGGCTCAAGCAATTATTAATGCTGGTTTGGAAGGAAAAGTGGCGGTTTGGGGAGTCGCAATGCCGAAACAAAACGCTGAATACGTCAAGAAAGGGATCGTAAAAGGTGGATTAGCGCTGGATTCCGCCAAAATGACCTACTTAGGGATACGAATAACTTACGATTATCTCACTAAAGACAAAGTTCTCCCAGTTCCAGGAAACGAATATGGCTGGGCAGGAGTACCAGTCACCGATGTTGAAGAAAAATTTTCCTATGTTCCAGATACACTGTTAACTCCAGAAAACGTTGATACCTTCGGATTCTAAAAACGATTGTTTTATACCGGAAGGCCATAAAAGATGTTTTTTTTATGGCCTTCCTTTTCTGTTTTTTTATGCTGTAATAAAGTTAAATCCAAAGTGAAGTAGTAACAAGGAATGAAGGTGGAACCCAGTGATTCGCATTGATCATGTTTCCAAGTCATTTCCAGGAGTCGTTGCACTCGATGATATTTCCTTTCAAATTGATTCTGAGACTGTACATGGTTTAGTCGGAGAAAATGGTGCTGGAAAAAGTACCTTGATTAAAATAATATCTGGGATTTATACCGACTATGAAGGAGATATATTTATTGATGATCAACGGCTTCAGATAAACTCAGTTCATGAAGCGCAAAAAAAAGGCATTGCTACGATTTTTCAAGAATTGACTGTTGTTCGGGAGCTCACCGTAGCGGAGAATATTTTCTTAGGAAGAGAACCGGTTGGTTTTGCTGGAGCATTAGATCGAGCTGAAATGGAAAGAAAAAGTCAACAGGTTTTAAATGAACTGAATGTTTCTTTTTCTCCCCGAGATAAGGTAGGAGACCTCTCAGTTGCCAATCAACAGATTGTTGAAATTAGCAAAGCCCTGGTTTTGAATACCCAGATTTTAATTATGGATGAGCCTACTTCATCTCTCACCGAAAAAGAAGTCCAAAATCTGTTTTCGGTCATTCATACCCTGAAAAGTAAGGGGATCACCATCCTTTATGTTTCCCATAAATTGGAAGAAATCTTCAAAATATGTGATGCCATTACTGTCTTACGAGATGGAAAACATATTCAGACCAGCCTCAAGTCTGCTACAACTCCACCTGATGTTATTCGAATGATGGTTGGTCGGTCACTTAACATGTTGTTCCCGCCCCGGACAGCCCAAAAAGGTGATTTGCTCCTGTCGGTGAAGGACTTAACCCGAGTTGGTGAGTTTAAGGATATCAGTTTTGAAGTCCATGCCGGGGAAATTGTTGGCTTTGCAGGTTTAATTGGTTCGGGAAGAACTGAGTTAGCTAAAGCATTATTTGGAGCAACGTGTCCGGACAATGGTGAAATTAAAATTTGTAATCAAAAGATGAAGCTGTTTTGCCATCCTCGCGAAGCGATTTCTCAAGGTCTGGTCTATCTTTCCGAAGACCGGAAACAGGAAGGCCTCATTTTACTTTTATCAGTAAGAGAAAATATCACACTTCCAATTGTTAAGAAAATATCAAAAAATCTTTTTGTCAAGCGAAAAGAAGAGCAAAATATTGTTGATTCATTGATCGAAAAGCTAAAAATTAAAGTATATAGCCGAGATCAAGTGGTTGAAACTCTATCCGGGGGAAATCAACAAAAAGTGGTTATTTCTAAATTGCTTCTCACCAATGCCAAGGTATTCATCTTTGATGAACCTACCCGTGGTATTGATGTCGGGGCAAAATATGAGATATACAAAATTATGAACGACTTGACTGCTGATGGGAAAGGAATAGTCTTTATCTCCTCAGAGCTTCCAGAAATTTTAGGGATTTCTGACCGAATTTACTGTATGCGGGAAGGATCAATCGTTAAGGAATATACTCGGGAAGAAGCGAATCCTGAGAACGTGATGTCAGTTCTTACAGGGGGTTCATCGATATGAATATGCCACTGGAGCAGAAAATACAGGAAAAACGAAGTCCGCTTCGTAATTTTCGTGAGCTACCCATTTTCCTTTTCATTGTAGGTATGTTAATTGTATTTTCTATTGTTATTCCGGGATTTCTCTCGGCCCGGAATTTCGTCAATATTTCTCGTCAGATAGCTGTAGTAGGAATCTTATCCATGGGTATGACCCTGGCTATTTTAACTGCTGGTATTGATCTTTCGGTTGGTTCAATTTTGTCATTTGCCATTAGTATTGGAGGCATGGGAATACCCGATGGGAGAACGATTTGGGTGGTTTATCCTCTGGTTCTTGGATTGGGATTGATTCTGGGATTAGTGAATGGATTTTTGATTACCCGGGTTGCAGTACCGGCAATCATAATCACCTTGGGAACCATGAATATCTACCGTGGGATAACCATGATCGTTACCCAGGGGAGATATATTACTCCCATACCTTCCCAGTTTTTATATATTGGCCGAGGATTAACACCATTTTTATTTTTACTTGGAACAGTTATTCTTTTCATTTATATCACTCTTTTTACTCGTTTTGGCCGGAATATTTATGCCATTGGCGGTAGTGAACAGTCAGCGGTCTATTCGGGGGTCCCGGTGCAAAAATATAAGATAGCTGTTTATGCGATTAGCGGTGTTCTTTCAGCATTTGCCGGTTTAATCTTCGTTGGGAGAAGTGGTTTTATTCAACCTCAAGCTGGTATTGGCTATGAGATGAATGCCATTGCCGCGGTTGTTATCGGAGGTACCAGCATTGCCGGTGGAGCAGGTAGTATTTTAGGGTCCTTCCTCGGATCGGTTTTGATGGGTTTAATTTTGGCTGGTTTGACCATGCTTTCTGTTGATCCGTATTGGCAGGGTTTAGTTACCGGAATACTCATCATTTTAGCCATTTCTATGGATTCTTTCCGGCAACTCCGCAGTGATAGGAGAACCCTATGAAACCAGGAAGTGAACAATTTCGATCGATTCTCATTCTCATTCTGGTTAATGTTGGAATTATCCTTGTTCTCTCGTTCTTATCTCCCACTTTTTTAACCTATGAAAATTTACTTTCGGTTCTCAAACGTATGAGCGAGTTGGGAATGCTCGCTATTGCCGAAACCATTGTTTTTATTAGCGGTGGTTTTGATTTATCCATTGGAACAATAATGGCTATATCCGGTTTAATCGCTGGACAGATGTATATATTAGGCCTCCCTTTCTTTTTATGTATATTGCTTGCTTTATTAGGAGGAATGGCTGCCGGACTGATGAATGCTCTTTTTATCGTCAAATTACGGTTACAACCTTTTATTGTGACTCTAGCCACCATGTCCATCCTGAGAAGTATTGTTTATGGTGTTCTTCGAGGGAAAACCCTCAGCCATTTTCCTGAATCCTACCTGGCTTCTGGTGATTTGACAATATTAGGCCTCCCTTTCTTATTTATCGTTTTGGTTATTTTTGCCCTATTGGCTACACTTTTTCTACAAAGGACCTATGTGGGAAGGCAAATCTATGCCGTAGGTGGAAATGAACGCTCAGCCTATCTATCTGGAATATCAGTTAACCGTATTAAATATACCGTCTATATTCTAAGTGGTTTTATTTGTGCTTGTGCCGGTCTCCTTTTTTCGATTCGAATTCGAGCGGTTATCCCCGATGCCGGGTTGAACTCACCTCTCGAAGTGGTGACCGCGGTAGTCATCGGTGGGACAGCCATTACCGGCGGTAAGGGCACAATTGCCGGTTCTCTTTTAGGTGTTCTGGCGCTTTTCCTCTTAACGAATGGATTTAGCTTATTGAATCTGAATCCATTTTGGCAGTTAGTTGTTTTGGGTTTACTGCTCATCTATGTGGTCGGTAGAGAGGGAATATCTAAAGCCTTGGTTGGGAAGAGACTGAAAAAGAAAACCCATCAGTCTGCTGCTATTAAATAGAATTCATAGGAGAGGCAATGAATAGAATGACGAATATCAAAAGTCAGTTACTTGGAAAAAAGGCACTGATTACCGGTGCTGGAGTTGGAATTGGGAAAGCTATTGCCCTACGTTTTGCTCAAGAGGGTGCAGAAGTTGCCGTTCATGTGAACCAGAGCTGGGAAAATGGCTTACATGTCATTCAGGAAATCACACAAAATGAAGGAAAGGCTATACTGGTCCAAGGAGACCTAACTAAGAAACAGGAAATTGAAACCGTAGTTAAAAAGGCCACTTCAGAATTGGGTAGTATTGATATCTTAGTTTATAACAGTGGGGTTGGAACTCAGCATTCATCTGATATGGTTCATACCATTACCGAAGAAGATTGGGATAACGTTCTCTCAGTTAACCTCAGAGCTTTTGTTTTTCTCTCCCAACTTCTTATTCCTGCTATGATGCAGGCAGGTAAGGGTTCAATTATTACCATATCTTCTATCCGGGGTTTATTAGGTAATCCGGTATTGGCTTCTTACTGTGCTTCAAAAGGCGGGATAGTGCTTTTGACCAAACAAATGGCACTCGATTATGCAAAGTACAACATCCGGGTAAATTGTATTTGCCCTGGTTTTGTCGATACTGAAATGTTTCGATTTTACTTAGGGAAACAATCGGATCCAGAAGCATCTCGGAGAGTTTTTGCCGGTATGGCGGCGATGAACCGGGTTGGACGTCCAGAAGAGATAGCAGCCCCAGCAGTCTTTTTTGCTTCCGATGTATCTTCTTTTGTAACTGGAGTTGCACTTCCTGTCGACGGAGGTTATACGGCTAATGGAGTGAGGGAAATACAATGATGAACTTTGCCGACAAAAAGGTCTTTATTTCAGGAGGAGCAACTGGTATTGGGGAAGCGGCTGCGTTGTTGTTTGCTCAACAGGGAGCTATCGTAACCATTTTCGACCGAGATATTGAAAATGGCGAGAGATGCCTCCAGAAAATCTTGAATGGAGGAGGAAGGGGAATCTTTATTTCCGGAAACCTGATTTGCCCCGAAGAGGTTGAAAAAGGCGTCGAGAAATCTTTACAAACTTTCGGAGGCATCGATATTTTAATCAATAATGCCGGAGTGGAGTCGCCTTATTCGGTTCATGAAATGCCAATAGAAGAATGGGACCGGGTGATGGCAGTTAATCTGCGAGGTATGTATCTAATGGCCAAAGCCGTTATTCCTATTATGAAAAAATCCGGTGGCGGAGCTATTGTCAATACCGCTTCTATTTCTGGCCTATTAGGTTGGCCGGTCTCGGCTGCTTATTGTGCCTCCAAGGGAGGAGTTATCCAGCTCACCAAACAAATGGCGGTTGATTATGCTCAGGATAACATTCGGGTAAATTGTATCGCTCCTGGGACAACGTTGACTCCCTTAATCGAGCGGATTTTCCTACAGGAACCCGAACCGGAGAAAGCGAAACAACAAATTTCCCAAATGCATCCTTTGGGGAGATTTGCTCAACCCGAAGAAATCGCCCAGGCAATTCTTTTCTTGGCATCGGAGGATGCTTCGTTTATAACCGGTGCCGTGCTACCGGTTGATGGTGGATATACAGCCAAATAATTTTTAAAGATAAGAGTAACAGTCACAGTCACTGCATTCTTTTTCACCTTAATAATTTTGTACCTTTTCCCTTGATTTTTTTGCTCCCTCTTTATTGAAGGGTGGGATGAGGGTGAAAGCCAAGAATGAATTTTTGTTGATTGCTATACATTCGTTACCTATAAAAAAACCATTCATATATTTTCAGGATAGAAAGGAGAAATGGCTATGGAGAATCCAATAT
>DPKX01000127.1:1274-3577 GCA_003542295.1 Candidatus Atribacter hydrocarboniphilus | reverse complement strand
GAATTGGCTCAAGCAGAAGGGATTCCGGTAGAAATCTTAGTAGTCAATGATGATGTTGCGTCATCTCCAAAGGATCGGATGGATAATCGACGAGGAGTTGCTGGTGAAGTAGTTCTCTGGAAAATAATGGGAGCTTTAGCCCAAGAAGGAGCTGACCTTGTCACCCTCAAAGAAGTTGGCAACCGAACCATCTTTAATACCCGCAGTCTTGGTGTGGCTCACACACCGTGTATTATGCCTTCTTCTGGCAAACCGAGTTTCCAAATTGGTGATGATGAGATGGAGATTGGAGTAGGTCATCATGGAGAACCAGGAATACAGCGGACGAAAATGATGTCTGCTGATGAAGTCACCACACTCATTACTCAAAAAATCCTTGAGGATCTCCCTTTTGGGGCTGGAGATGAAGTTTCAGTTCTGATGAGTGGTCTTGGATCAACCTCACTTTTAGAAATGTATATTTGTTATCGAAAACTCCATCAAATTCTTACCGATCATCAGATCGCCGTTCACCGGAACTATATTGGAGAGTATTTTACGTCAATGGAGATGGGCGGTTTTTCCATTACGCTCACCAAACTTGATGAAGACATAAAACGTTTAATTGATGCTCCTTGTGATGGAGTGCATCTCATTCAGCATTAAAGGAGACGGATAACAATGGCTGATACTATTTCTTTTAATAGGATTAAAGAGTCATTTGCTTCTATTTTGAATCGGCTTGAAGAAAATCGCCAATATTTGAATGACCTTGATTCTCCAATTGGAGATTCTGATCATGGAGAAAGTGTCACTGCTGCCTTTAAAAAAGTGAAAGAAGCTGTGGATGCTTACCCTGCTGATCAGAATGATATTGGAAGCCTCCTTCAATCGATTGGAAAGGCGATCATTTTCTCTGGTGGAGCAGCCATGGGCCCACTTTACGGAACTGCTTTCATGGATGCTGGAACTGCTATTTGTGGGAAAAATGTCCTGACTCGAGAAGACCTGGTTACCCTTTTGATGGCTTTTGCTCAAGGTATCGAACGAAGAGGAAAGGTAAAACTTGGAGAAAAAACCATGTATGATACCATTTATCCAACCGCCGAAGCCCTAAAAAAAGCCTATGAAGAGGGAAAATCTCTTTCGGAAATGATCAATGCTGGTATTGCTGCAGCAAAACAAGGTATGGAATCTACCAAAGATATGCTTTCCTTGCGAGGCCGATCGAGCCGTTTGGGAGAACGTTCAATAGGCCATATTGATCCAGGTGCAGCATCGAGTTACTTTATCATGGAAGCTTTTCTAAAAAGCCTGGTTGAAGGATAGTTTTTTTAAGAGCTCAAATCCGAATTAGTTTAAGTTTAAGTAGTCATATCTTTCTCTTTATTCAAAATGGTGTAAGACGAAAAAATGTCTTTGTTTTTTATATTTGAGAAGATTGGTTGAGTATTTCCATCTCTTGTTATTCTATTAAATAAAATGGTCAAAGCTGATTATTCATGGATTTTTATTCAATGTTTTGACAATTGAAAAGGAGTGAAAACTCATGTCCTTATTTCTGGCATCCGATCATTTTGGATATCCATTAAAAAAAGTTATCGCCGCCCATTTACAAGAAAAAGGAATTGAATTTGAAGATTTAGGGGTAAATTCAGAAGAAGAAGTTGTAGATTACCCAGATATAGCCCTCAAAGCTTGTTTAACCATCACCGAAGGAAAACACCAGCATGGGATACTCATCTGTGGAACCGGTATCGGTATGGCTATGGCTGCTAATAAAATCCCCGGTATTTATGCTGCTCCTGCTCATGATATTTATTCAGCTGAAAGAGCGAAAAAAAGTAATGATTCCAATGTCATGACTTTAGGAAGACATATTGTGGGTCCAGAGCTAGCTAAAATACTGGTTGATGCTTGGTTGGGAAGTGAATTCGGAGGTGGAAGGTCTCTTCCTAAAGTACAGAAAATCCGAGAAATTGAAAAGAAGTACATGAAATAATCGATTTTTTTATAAATGTATTCCAACCTCTCTTTAACATGGGAGAGGTTTTTTATTTTATTCATGATAAAAGGGACCTTCCTTTACTATTGACAAAAATGATAAACTATCAGAGTTGTATTATCCTGAAAATAAAGCATTGAACAAAAAAATGACGTCATCCTGAGTGGTGCATTCCCGCGTGAGGACCTCATCCTTAAATTATTTTAAAAATTTATTAAATGAGATTGCCACGTCGTCCAACCGAAAACCGGTTGAGCTCCTCGCAATGACGGTTTTAGATTGGTGTTTTCATTGTCATCTGGTGCTGCATAGCAGCATG
>DPKX01000127.1:0-1179 GCA_003542295.1 Candidatus Atribacter hydrocarboniphilus | reverse complement strand
CATGTCGAATCTTTGTTTTCATCCTAGTCTGGTGCTGATAGGCAGTGTGAGGGTTTATCCTATAAATACAGTGATGGTCGATGGGTAAAGAGTTTAAATATCGCTTATCATAGCCCATCTTGTATTAACAGAATAGAAGTTAAATATTGCAATCTTTTTGTCTTCTTAAAAGGTTTGATAAATTAAAGGACACGATTATGCCTAAAATAAAAATTTACCAAATTGATAGAGAACTTGAAGCTAAACCAGGAGAAAATATTTTAGAGGTACTTCAAAGAGAAGGCATTGATATAAATGCCTATTGTGGTGGGTTTGGGTATTGTGGGAAGTGTCAGATAAAAATTTTAAAAGGAAATGCCGCTCAACCTACCGCACAAGAAATAAAACATTTAAAAGAAAAGATATCTCAAGGATATCGGTTGGCATGCCAAGTTCAAATCATTGAGGATATTGAAATTGATATTCAAGACTCAATAACTCATAAAGTTGAGGTTTTAGCAGAGTCAGGCGAAGCTCTTTTAGAAGAACTACCGGTAAAAAAAATCAATATTCAACTCAAAAAACCATCATTAAATCAATCTTTATCTCTTGATGAGATTGCCGAGAATCAATTACCGACTTCACCTTTTGTTAGAAATTGGACAATTCAAGCTCTCCAAGAACTTTCTCGCATCGAAAATCAAGATGAAAAGAGTTTTGAATTAGGTTTTGATGAAAAACAAATTTACTGGATGAATTCGAACATTAAAAGAGTTCCTTTTTTGGGAATTGCTTTTGACATTGGAACAACGACTTTAGCCTGTGAACTTCTTGACCTTGAGACAGGATCGACTCTTTATCGAGCAGGGGCTCTAAACCGTCAAGCAAGTTTTGGAGCTGATGTATTATCTCGATTAAGAGCAATTCAAGATAACCAAGGAGCTTTGTCCAATCTTCAAGAATTATTACTATCATCGATGAATGACTTGATTCAGGAAGCTTGCCAGAAGACCGGGAATGACCCCAATCGAATATTATCATTGGCAGTAGCAGGAAATACAATAATGGAGCACATTTTTTTAGGAGTATCTCCTATCTCGATAGGAACGGCTCCATTTACACCGGTTATTTGTCGATCCTATCATATCAGCGCTCGGAGACTTCATTTAGTTATACATCCAGAGGCTCAAGTATACATAT
>DPKX01000225.1:1718-8068 GCA_003542295.1 Candidatus Atribacter hydrocarboniphilus | reverse complement strand
AAAAACTCAAATTCCCCTTACACCCTTTGCTAAAGGGGGAAATGATCGACAAATAATTTTTTCATTGTCAACTGGTGCTGCTAAGCAGCATGATAGTTTATTTTGAAAACCCATGGGCATAAATCAAGCCACTACCAAAGAATATGAAATTGTAGGGGCATAATGTATTGTGTCCGATTAATCTAGCGACATGCCATGGCATGTCGAATCTTTGTTTTCATCCTCACTCTAATTTTCTCCCATTAATGGAGAAGAAAAAAATAATCAGAAGGAAATTCTAAAAAATAATATAATTTACTGTTAAAAATATAAATCTCGTTCGCCATTTTCGATGAGTTTTAGGCGTTCCTCGGTTAGTTTTCTCACTTGCAAATTGGGAATGTTTTCAAGATGTTCCTTGATAGTCTTTTCACCTATTTTTTTAGTTTCTTCCGAAGCATAATCTTCTAAAAATTCCTTAAAAGTAAGGATGGCATTGGGTTGACACACATTTTGAATCTGTCCGGATTTTGCCAAAGGCATGAAACGATCTCCAGTCCGCCCTTTACGGTAGCAAGCAGTACAAAAGCTGGGAATATAACCCGATTGGCATACACTCCTCAAGACTTCATCAGGGCTGCGGTGGTCTTCTACTTGAAATTGAGGAGAATCCTGAATTATTCCAGCCCTTTCCTTAATTTGATCATATTCTTCCCGATATCCACCAACACCGGTACAAGAACCAGCACTAAGCTGAGAAATCCCTAACGAAGCTAACTCATCTCGAAAAGAGGCTTTTTCCCGGGTGGAAAGAATGATCCCGGTGTAGGGAACTGCCAGACGGAGCACGGCAATAATTTTGCGGAATTCATTGTCATTGACTAAATGCTGAGAGAGGAGTGAATCAACTCCCAAAGCCGGCCGCAAACGAGGTACCGAAATAGTGTGCGGGCCAACTCCGAATACTTCTTCCAGATGAAGGGCATGCTGCAGTAACCCAAGAACTTCAATTTGGTAATTGTAAAGACCAAACAAAACTCCAGCACCAACATCATCGATGCCGGCTTCCATGGCCCGGTCCAAAGCAGTGGCATGATAATCATAATCGCTTTTTGGTCCCTGAGGATGCATGTATTGATAGGTTTCACGATGGTAAGTTTCCTGGAAAAGAATGTAGGTTCCAATTTTGGCTTCCTTCAATTTTCGGTAGTTATTGACGGTGGTAGCGGCAATATTGACGTTCACTCTCCGAATGCTTCCTTTCCCCTCGTTGACTCCATATATAGTATGAATGGTTTCAAGTATGTAATCCAAAGGACAGTTCACCAAATCTTCTCCGGCTTCTAAGGCTAATCTTTTGTGGCCCATGGATTCGAGGATTTTTACTTCTTCGATGACTTCTTCTTGACTTAAACGACGGCGATGAAATTCGTTGTCTTGCTGATACCCACAATATCGGCAATTATTAATACAGTAATTGCTAATGTAAAGAGGAGCAAAAAAGACCAGTCTTTTCCCGTAAATTTTTAATTTAATCTCTTGAGCAACTTTATAAATCTCGGTCAGTATTTCAGGGTCTTCAACCTGGAGGAGAACGGCGCATTCTTCAGGAGAAAGACCTTGAGCCATTCGGGCTTTCTCGATGATATCCATTATTTCTTTTCGATGACGATTTTTTCCCTTTTCTAATAAATCCTCAATACCTTTTTCGTCGATAAAATCGGCTCTTTTTCTTTCATTGAGTAACAAAACCATGATAAGCCTCCTTTTTGGTTAAGGAATATTTTTTTATTTTTACCGCGTGACCATAACTCATCGAAATGGTCCGATTCATTTCTTTCAAGAGTTTTTTCAGATTGTTCATGCTTTGTTCGGGGTCTTCGATAATGTCGATTTTTTGAGGATAAATGACATATTGGTCGCGAACTGTTAAAGGCGTGAAGTTGGGCATGATGACGTTTGCTCCCGATTCTAAAGCTAAACGACGAGCACTATCATTTAACGTACTTAAGGCAGTGGTGGCTGGAAGATGGATGGTCGGAAGAACGATTCGGGTAATAGCCAGAATTTTTAAGGTTTTTGAGAGAGAACCGGCTGAATAACATCCCAGTGGTGTGTCGGGATGGGGAAGAAAAGGGCCAATACCGGCCATTTCAACATTTAATTTTTTCATAAGGAGAATATCATCAATCAGCGATATTAAAGTTTGGCCAGGAAGCCCAACCATATTTCCCGAGCCAATTTGATAGCCGAGATCCTTTAAATCCATCAAGCAATTGATTCGATCTTGAAGGTTTTTCCCCGGTCTTATTTTCTGGTAAAGAATTGGGTCGGCGGTTTCATGTTTTAATAAATAGCGGTCAGCCCCAGCATCCCGCCAGATTTGATAACTCTGACGGGAGTGTTCTCCTACTGATAAGGTAATCGCTACGTCAAAATGCTTTTTAATGGATTCGATGAGCCGAGCAATATCCTCAGGTTGATAAAATCGGTCTTCTCCTGATTGAAGCACGATGGTTTTTAACCCATAATTGACTGCAGTTTGAACTGATTGAAAAATTTCCTGATTGGTTAAGCGATACCTGGATATTTTGCAGTTTTCTGCCCGCAATCCACAGTAGAGACAATGACAGGAACAGTAATTAGAAAATTCGATAATCCCCCTGAGGTGAACTTCATCTCCAACCTGTTCTTTACGGATCTGGTTGGCAAACTTTAAAAGAGCAGGAAGATCCTGGTCACCTAAATCAAACAATTGTCGAAGGGTTTCTTGATTAAAATTCCCCGGTTCTTTGATTAACAAGGGCTGGTTATTTATTGCTTCTCTCACTCGTTTCCTCCTTTATCGAGTGACCAAGGTGCTTTTAACTTTGATACCAGGAATTTGTCCCAAACGGCCGGTCAAAGCTCCAATTTCATCGGTGCTTCCGTCAACAATGATGGAGATAATTGACAATGACCTCTCGTGATAGGGGAGCCCCATGCGGCCGATAATGACTTCGTTAAAAGAACTGAGTAGCGAGTTGACCTGAGGAACTTGTTGCCGGTCTTCGATAATGATACCAATGACACCAATCCGTTTTTCGGAAACCATACCCATCACCCCTAGAAATTTAACTTTGCTAATAACCTATGCCGGAGGAGGGATAGTTCGGTATCGTAAGAAGAAAAAAGAGGCAAAAAAGGATTTATCCAATAAAAAAGCCTGCTCATAAATCGAACAGGCCAAATGGATTCAAGGTTGAACTTCGCTGCCCCTTGACCACAGGACCGTTCGCCCGTTTGCCTCAGGTATACGATATCTTTTCATCCCATCCGGTTAGAAAAACTTCCTTCCGGTCAGGTGTTTTAAATATACTACAAATTTGAAGAGTTTTCAATAACTCGAGGTTTTTAAGTGGATAAATAAAATGGAGAGTCTTGGCTAACCTATAAATAAAGAGAGAAGCCAATAGTGAGTTGAAAAAACTTCACCATCGAACTTACCTTCTCCCATAAAAGGGAGAAGGTAAGGTTGGAAATGAAAGAGCAACGAGAAATCGTTTTTTCAAACTTCGTTACAAACCGGTTGGAATTTTTGTATAAGAGTATTCAAGGTCTTTTTTCTTGCTATACCATCGGCATCTGGCATTTTCAATTGAGTGATAAAGAGGTTTTTTTCTGATCCGGCTTGTTTTGTCCAACAAGAATATTTAATGTGAGAACGAAAGAATTTTTGATCACTTAAATTTTCACATTCGCCAAAAAAGAGCACCAGGTATGGTTTGGGTTTAACTTTAGGGTCATAAGCTAGCACTGCATAAATGCATGGTTGTTTGGGTGGTTGCCATTTCCCAAAGGGAGTTGGATCATCAAAGATATGATCGCCAAATTGAATACCCATAATATCCCTCCTTTAAGCTTGAACCACATCTTAACAGAAAAAATGGTTCTTTTTAGTTTTTTTAATCTTTTGATTTCAAAGGTTTCAATAGGGAACAAATCGGTGTTGGTTAGAGAAAAATGGTTATGCAGTTCTTGAAGGAAAATAACTTTCACTCTGGCTCCAATCATTTATGAAAGCATTACTGCTTATTTAAAGGAATGAATTGAATATATTTTACTCCAAAATATATTTCTTAACAAGAATTTAATTACATCTATTAGAAAAAGAGCTTTTAATCATTTGCGTAAGGGTTTATAAGAAGTTAAACCAGAAAAATTAAACCAGCTTCCCTTACGAGGGAAAATGCCTTCATTTATTTGTCTCACATCTTCTAAAGAATAAAAAGCCTGAGGATTAAATTGATTAATGAATTGAATAACCTCATGAAGGTCCTTTCTTTTAATAATGACAAAAACAACTGTGACTGGCCCCTCGGATCCTTGACCGGAAATACAGGTTACTCCGATATTGCGGTTTCGGAGTTGATCTAGGAGCAGTTTAACATCTTTGTTGGTTATGATTCGGACAATAGTATGTCCCATAGCCAACTTTTCTTCGAACCACATACCGACATAATTCCCGGCGGCAAAGCCACTGGCATAAGCGAGAAAGTAGGAAACTTCGGTCAAATTCATCATGATCTGCCGAATAGCTAAAAGCCAAATTAAAACTTCAAAAAAACCAACTATAGGAGCTATATTTTTTAAGCCCCGAGAAACCATAATAATCCTCAGTGTTCCTAAGGTTACATCAGCCATACGGGCTAAAAAAATAAGTGCCGGAAACAATATATAGTAAATGAATACCGAATCGTTCATTTTATACCCTCCGAAAAAAGAAAAAGCTGCCTTTTGTATTATGATTAAGTATGAGAATTAGTTTTTTCTAATTTTATTTCTTTTTTATTATATGACATAATTTAAGAATTAAAAAATCTCCTGCAATTATAAAAATATTTTTCAGGGGTTTGGTTTATCATGCCCGTATATTTTCTTTAGCAAAGGGGGGGGTAAGGGGGATTTAAATTTATAGATAACTATTCGAAACTCGAACTATCCCTTTTATACAAAGGGAGAAGTTAATATAGCGGGAATTTGGTTGAAATTGTAAATGGAACCGAAAGCCTAAAGGATTTATAATGAAATTATAAAAAAGAAAAATAAATCCATATTTCGATATGGGGGAGATAGATGATGAATGCTTTAATAATTATCGATTTGCTGAATGATTTTATACGACCCCATGGAGCTTTATATATAGGGGACCATGTTCAATCGCTGATTCAATTTTGCAAAGAACTCATTACCCAGAAAAGAAAGGACCAATACACAATTATTTATTCTTGTGATACACACTGGGAAAACGATGGGGAATTTTTACTTTTCCCGCCCCATGCAATTCAAGGAAGTTGGGGGCAGAAAATCATCGAAGAAGTGGCACCTCAAGAAGGAGATTTTATAATACCAAAACATCGTTTTAGCGCTTTTTTTGGCACTGAACTGGACTTACTCCTTCGTGAAAAAAAGGTCGAAAGAGTAGAAATAGTTGGTGTTTTAACCAATATCTGTATTCTTTATACCGCAGCCTGGGCACAAATGCTCCATTATCAGGTTGCAGTGTATCGTCACGGATTGACATCAAATGACTTGCAAGCACATGAATTTGCCTTGAAAGAAATGAAAAATACCTTAGGGGTTGAAATACTTTAAAACAATTAAATAAAAGAAAGTGGAGAATACCATTATTTTAAAAGGAGGAGCGAGTATTTGAAACATTTCAAATCCTACTTTTTTTTTGGAATCATCCTGGTGTTTCTTGGATTCACGGTTTCAGTTGGATATGGAGCACAACCAATTACCCTTCTAACTGTTCGTTATGGTTCTTATCCTGAAGAACAAAAAACCAGGGTAGCGTTTGATTTTTCTGGTGGATGTCCAAATTTTAGCTACAATACTGATTTGAAAAAGAGTGAAATACGATTCAATTTCGAAAACACTCTGGCTGCTAAAGGAACACTTAAAACCTTTCTAATTCAGGATGAAAGAGTTGATAATCTTTCTGTTAAAGAAACCGAAAAAGGCATTGAAATTGTTACGGTTGTGAAAGTACCATGTGAAATAACCGAGGGGAATATCCAAAAAACCACCTTATATTTTGACTTAACAGAAAATTTAACCTTAGCAGATAGTTCGACATCGTTATCGGAAGAACCAACAGGTTTTGGGCAAATAACCGGTAAAATTTATGACAATCTAAGTGGAAAAACAATTTCAGGAGTAAAGATCAGTATTGTCGAACAGGATCAAGAAGCAATATCAAACGATGACGGTTCCTATTTTTTTCCAAAAATTCCTGTGGGCAAGGTGATATTAGAATTTTCTCATCCCGAATATGATAATGAATCCAGAATGGTTGCTATTACTGAAAATCAAGAAACCAATTTGAA
>DPKX01000225.1:0-1687 GCA_003542295.1 Candidatus Atribacter hydrocarboniphilus | reverse complement strand
CACCAGATTCTATTCCTTCCACTCCCTCGATGGACCTTTTTTATAATCAGGAAGCATTAGAATTCTTTCAGCTTGGAGAATATCATTTTCAATCCAATCATTTTGAAGAAGCAATTGATGCTTATCAAAAGGCAATCGAGCGTGAACCTACTTTTGCCGAAGCTTATTATAAGTTAGGGATTTCCTTGGGAAAGCTGGGGAAACCAAAGGATGGAATTTTAACTCTCGAAAAAGCACTTTCTTTAGATCCTTATAATGCTAGTGTTTATAATGCCTTAGGGGCAATGTATGGAATGCTACAGCAATATGACCAAGCCATCGAACAGTTCGAAAAAGCAGTTGATATTGATCCCCAATTATCCTTAGCATATAACAACATGGGAATCCTTTTTGGAAAATTAGGAGATCATAAACGAGCTTTAGAGGTATTAAAACTGGCTGTTCAAATTGAACCCGAATCAGCTGAAAGCCAAGGAGCTTTGGGTGTCGCTTACGCTATGGCTGGGCAACCTCATAACGCTATTAAGCCACTTCAAGAAGCTGTTCGTATTGATCCCTATTATGCCAAAGCTCATTTTAATTTAGGGATTACCTATCTGTGGTTAGGGGATTTCCTTCGGGCAAAAGAACAGTATGAAATACTAAAAAATTTAGATTTTGAGATGGCCCAAGATCTATTAATCGAGCTTCAATCTATGGAGGGAACTAGTGAGCAATGAGGATAAAAATAGTCGCCCCTTCACCCTGACTCTCTCCCACTGAGGAATAATTTCTTCTCCTTTGATGGGAGAAGGAAATGATGAGGGTGAAAGCCCAAGAGACTCGAAATGCCACGGCATGTTGCTACATTAATTAGGACGCGATAAAGATCGAGGAGATGAGAAAGCGAGAGGGATAAAAATTAAAGGATAAACGAAAAAATCTCATCTTTTCTTATTCCTTAATTCAAGACTTTAATTCAACACGATTTTGGTTTATGACTCGTAAGATACTGCTGGGTCCAAGGACAGGAGACAATACAAATTCCACAGACCGTTCCCTCGATTCCAACCGGTTGGGAGAGCTTGATGGCAGTTTCCAGGCAGGTGAAAGCATTGAAGAAGCTTTCACGGGGATGATTTATGTCCCAATTATTTCCCAATGGAGCATGGCCCGGACAACTATCAACGCACAGCCTACAGTCACCACATTGACTTTTATTATTAGGTTCTGCAGTCGGCAGGGGGCAATCAGTAAGCACCGAGGTAAGACGAATTGCACTCCCATATTGTTTGGTAGTAAGGAGAGCTGATTTTCCAATCCAACCGAGACCAGCACGGGTAGCTATTGTTTTATGAGGCAAAAAAGTTGTTAGAGTTCTACGATCGAAATTCTCAGTTGTCGGTTCGAGAGGAAATGATTTATATCCGAGATTAAATAGTAATTTTGCGGTAAATTTTCCCAAATCGGATAGAAATAGATTTGTTTTTTTATATTCTTCATAATAGTCTGCAGTAGGTCCTTGGTTAATTTTTGCCATTATTGCTGGGTTTAGAGCAACTGCAATTGAAATAGCATAAGGAAATGATTTGGTAATATCAGGAGAAAGACCACTTAGATCAGCAAAACCAACCAAAGAAGCTCCTTCTTCTAAAAGTGACTGAGTTACTTTATCACCGTATGATTTCATTCATGATCGCTCCTGTTT
>DPKX01000190.1:1485-3942 GCA_003542295.1 Candidatus Atribacter hydrocarboniphilus | reverse complement strand
GGTTAGAAGAAAAGCTTTCCCTTCCTGTTGCGGTTATTAATGATGTCCGAGCTATTACGCTGGCTGAAAAACGTTTTGGTGCAGGAAAGGATGTCAAAAGCTTAATTCTCATGGCAATTGGAACTGGTATTGGTGGTGGAGTGGTTATTGATGGAAATTTATACATTGGAAAAGACGGGAGCGCCGGTGAACTAGGCCACATTATCGTAGAGCCAGGCGGAATAAAATGTGGATGTGGAAACCGGGGATGCTTAGAATCATATGCCTCTGGGCCTTCCATCGTTGCTCAAGCTCTTCGTTCTTTGGTTCAACAGAATGATACTATAATTCGGGATATGATAAATGGAGATCTTAACTTAGTAACTCCAAAAATCATTGCCGATGCAGCAGTGGCCGGTGATGAAATAGCCAGAGATATTATCAAACAATCAGGTTTTTATATTGGCGTTGCCCTGTCTTCGGCTTGTGTGGTAGTGAATCCAGAAATGATTATTATCGGTGGGGGAGTAGCACAAGCTGGCCGTCTGTTATTTGAGAGCATTGCCAACAGCCTAAAAGAAAACCTCCATATGGTTCCGGTAAGTACCATTCAATTCACCGAAACTGAATTAGGAATGGATGCTGGAGTTATTGGAACAGCAACCTGGTCTAAAGAAAAACTCCTAAAAGGTGAAATAGTGCTTGATTCAGAATAACTTTAAGATTTTTAACCAAAATTATTTTAGAAAATTTATAAAGTAAAATGAGGTGAGCTGTGGACGGCTCTTTGGGATTGGTAGCTATTTTCGGAAGTGCTTTTTTAATTGGTTTTTCTGGTGCTCTTATGCCAGGACCCATGTTTGCATTGGTATTATCAGGAAGCTCAAGATCCGGTTTTAAGGCTGGTCCGCTAACAGTTTTAGGGCACGGCATACTAGAATTAGCTTTGGTTATTGGGTTAGTTCTTGGTCTTGGCTCTATACTTCAAAATGAAACAGTTTTTAAGGTAATTGGTATTGTTGGCGGCTCAGTTTTAGTCTACCTGGGGATTGATATGATTCGGAGCCTGCGACAAGCAAAAATTGATTTAAAAAAAGATGGAAAAGATCCGGGTAAAAGCCTTATATTGCATGGAATGATTGCTAGTCTTTCTAATCCTTATTGGATTATGTGGTGGGCAACCATAGGATTGGCACTCATACTTTCTGCTTCCAAATATCGCCTCTGGGGAGTAGTGGTATTTTTTATTGGTCACATTTTGGCT
The DNA here is from genome assembly GCA_003542295.1 of Candidatus Atribacter hydrocarboniphilus. Taxonomy (GTDB): domain Bacteria; phylum Atribacterota; class Atribacteria; order Atribacterales; family Atribacteraceae; genus Atribacter; species Atribacter hydrocarboniphilus. Next base: position 2,699 of record DPKX01000190.1, on the reverse strand, counting down.
GATTTAGTATGGTACAGCTCGGTTTCATTAGCAATTGACCGTGGACGAAAATTCCTTTCCCAAAAAGTGTATCAAAGTATTATTGCAGTTTGTGGAATTTTTTTAATCGGGTTTGGAATCTATTTTGTTTATGGAGCACTATAATGATCAAATTAAAACTCGAGCCGGTTCCCTATCGATATCGTGAGACGGTGTTTATTTATTGGGAGTATGAACTGGAAGATTTATTATCTCTTTGCTTCTTTCCCTTTCCATCCTTAAGCACTTATCTTACCGAATCAGTAGGAAAGGAAACCGGTTCTTTAACAGAAATAAATTTGGTTTGCGAAGATGGGAGAATAAAGATTTGGCTTCCAGTAAATCGCTTTTCTGACGATCTTTTTAAAAGAATTGATGAAATACTAAAAGAAAACATTCGAATCCTTATAGAAGAAGTCATGTTTTAGTTTAAGTTAAAAAATAAGCAAGGCATAACGCTCCAAATATTATTCGATAATAGCCGAAAGGTTTCAATTCCTTATTTTGAACAATTTTTAACAACAAAAAACAAGCGATCAAACCGGAGACAAATGCAGTAATAAAACCAGGTAAAATTGTTATCCAAGAAAATTGTCCTGCGGTTTTAACTTCCATTAATCCTTTGACAAAAGCTCCCCCAATCGTGGTTATTGAAAGAAGAAAAGAAAAAAACACTGCATCTTCTCGGCGAAAACCAAGGAGGAGGGCAGTAATTAAAGTAATTCCCGAGCGAGAAACTCCTGGAATGAGAGCTAGTGCTTGGGATAATCCAATTAAGAGAGCTAAATTCCAATTCATTTCTTCTAAATANNTTCCTCTTTCTTTAATGAAAAAGAAAATCAATCCAACAACAATTAAAATTACCGCAATCAATCCATAGTTATTTCTAGCTTGACTTTCTACGCTGGATTCAAAAAGCGTTCCAAAAATTCCCGCAGGTATGGTTGCCAAAATTACATACCAAATAATCGATGGTTTTTTCCATAATCGATGATATTGAGGAATCATAAATAATAGAACCGCAAATAGTGTTCCACCGTGGAGAAGGACGTCAAACCATAAATCCGGATCTCCAAAGCCGAGAATAGGGCGGAGAAGAATAAGATGAGCCGAGGAAGATACTGGGAGAAATTCGGTTAAACCTTGGATAAGTCCGAGCAATGTTGATTGTATTGGATTCATATTTCCTCCTGTAA
>DPKX01000190.1:0-1429 GCA_003542295.1 Candidatus Atribacter hydrocarboniphilus | reverse complement strand
TATTCATCAAAAATGTTGACTAAAACGAAATAATAAAATACTATTTTATTATCTAAAGTCAAGGAGGTGTAATATGAGAAGAAATCTAGTCATTCTATTTCTTTGTGCTGCTATTATTACATTGCTTATTGTAGCTGGTTGTGCTCCATCTCAGCCACCAGCTCCGACAAGCGTTGTGCCAACATCTTGTTCCTTAACAGTGGTTTCTCAGTGTTTAGCATGTTATGGTTATGTCTGGGTTAACGGAGCTTCTACGGGTGAATATATTACAAATAATGGAAGCGTAACACTTATAGTTCCTTGTGGCCAAGTTAGAGTAGAGATTAGAGACGAACTTGGTTATGTAAGCCATACTGAATATGTTAATACTCCTCAACAAAATATGGTTATATTTACGTATTGGTAAAAAATAATACCAGCTAAACATTCCAATTGATATCAATTGGAATGTTTAGCTGGTTAATCGTACTTATAAAACATTTATACTAAGAAAGGGCAATTTATCGATGAAGCAGTATTTATTTGTTAAAATTTTTTTTATTGTTATCATATGTATTTCTTTAACTTCTTGTGTACCTAACTCTCCAAATGATAACCCCGGTCTAAATCCAACTCCTCGACCATCACCGGGTGCTTACTCAACCGCTTGGACCATAATGATTTATGTCGATGGCGATAATGACCTCGATCCCTATGCTATTCAAAATATTAATTCCATGGAATTGGTAGGTTCAACTGATAAAGTAAAAATTATTGTTCAATACGATTCCTATGGATATGCCGGAGCTCGAAGATACTACATTACTAAAGATTATGATCAAGTAAATATTACTTCGCCAATTATTGAAGATATTGGCGAAGTCAATATGGGAACCGGTGAAACCTTGGTTGATTTTATCCAATTTTGTACCAAGAATTATCCTGCTCAGAAATACTCCTTAATTCTATGGAATCATGGAGGCGGATTTAAAAAACCTAGTTCCCTGCAAAAAGATATTTGTTGGGATGAAACCTCCGGTGATGATGCCTTAACCATTCCTGAAGTTGAGCAATCATTAAAGCAAGCAGGTGTTTACTTTGATCTTTTAGCTATGGATGCGTGCTTAATGGGAATGTTAGAAGTGGCATACGAAGTAAGAAATCATACCGAAATATTTGTTGCATCGGAAGACAATGTCCCCGGAAAAGGATTTAACTATCAACATTTCCTTGAAAATTTAATCGCCTCTCCCAACATGGGTCCAGATAGTTTAGCTCGGGTTATTATCGATTCGTATATTTCTCATTATCCTTTTGGAACAACTCTCACTTTATCTGCGGTAAATTCATTGCAGCTTTCCTCACTTACCAATGAGGTTAATAATTTGGCAAAGGCAATAATGCAAGATAATAGAACTTCTAAAGAAGTCTATCGGAATATTATTACTCG
>DPKX01000229.1 GCA_003542295.1 Candidatus Atribacter hydrocarboniphilus | reverse complement strand
GACGGATTGGGTTGATGAGATCCTCGCGGCTAAAGAAACGAGGGGGCAAGGGGGAGTATTGGCGGAAAGCGCCGAGGGGGAGAAGGGAAGAATGGAAAACGAAAATGAATGGTTTGAATATATTTATAATATCTTTTGAATGTTGTCTAAAAAATTGAAGTGAGGAAATGCTGGATTTTATACCTCGATGATAGAAATCGAGGTATATTTTTTCTGTTTCCTTTGAGGTTGGTTTGGGCTGGGAATAAACTCGTCACAAAGTGCATTTCACATAATTGGTAAATAATGGTAAAATCTTCAGGTTATATGAGATGATCATCCTTCTTTTGAGTTCATATAGAGAGATCGGTTCTCAGCCTTCAGAGGGATAATTGAATTCGATTTTCAGATTGGAAAGGTGGAAGTAGCATGGTTCAATTTAAAAAGGAAGAAAAGGAAAAACATCTTTATGAATACGAAATAACTATTGAAGAGGAAAAAGTCCAGGAAGCTCTGGAAAATATTTATAAAGAAGCAAACCTACGAGTTGCGGTTCCTGGTTTCCGAAAGGGAAAAGCTCCGCGGGCTATTCTGAAAGCTCATCTCAACCTCAATTTTATTAAGGAAGAATTAACTCGACGATTGGTTCCCGATACTTTGAGCCAGGTGATCAAAGATGAAAACCTCACTCTTTTTGGTGAACCGGATATTGATCTGATCACCGTGGAAGAAGGGCAACCTCTGGTGTTTAAAGCTTTGATTTTAGAAAAACCCCAAACCACCCTGGCGAACCTGGACGATATTGAAGTTCGCAAATATAAGGTGGTGATTCGCGATTCCGACGTTGAAAAAGAAATCGAAGGCATCCTGAAATCAAGAGGATCCTGGAAAGATAAAGGCGACCTTCCTGCTGAAACCGGTGATATAGTCAAAGTGAAAATTGAGGAGAGAGAATATGCAGTCACGGCCGGTTATTCTGACGATGAATCGGTAATGAGCCGAGCCGTCATTGGGTTGAAAAAGGGTGATACCGGAACATTTCGCCCTCAGGAAACCGAAACCGATAAACCTGCTGAAGAGATCGAGTTTGTCGTGACCGAAATTATGAAAAAAGAAATCCCCGAATTGAACGAGGAATTTTTAACCCAACTCAATCCCGAATTGAAGTCTCTTGATGATTTGCGATTGAAAACCAGGGAGTCGTTGGAGAAATGGGCTGAGGACTTGGTGCAGTTACGGATGGAGAAAGAAGCGGTGGCATTGCTCGCTAAAAAATCTGAGGTCACGGTTCCCAGTGTTTTGATTGACCACGAAACCAAACACCAAATCGATCATTTCATTGAACACATTCAAGGAGATGGAATGACCTTAGAAAAATATATGGAAATTGCCAATACCGATTTTGAAAGTATTGAAAAAGATTTCCGAGAGCAGGCTCTTTGGCAGTTAAAAAAAATGTTTGTTCTTCAGGAGTATGCCGATAAAAATAGTATTTCGGTCGGCGAAGAAGAAATAAAAGAAGAATTGGAAAGTATCGCTCAGAGAGCCGGAAAAGAAGTTGAGGATGTCAAACAAATTTTAGAGAAAAATAACAAGATGGACGATTTAATGGACCAGAAACTCCAGCAAAAATTGATTTTGGATATCCTGCAAAAGGTGAAGACCAAGGAATTGGAAGAACCGCTCAATATCGATCAGTGGAAAGCTCTTGAAGATCCAGAAGAGGAGATGGTGGAGTAATGCAGGATTTAAAAAATAATTACTTGGTACCTATTGTTGTTGAGCAAACTCCGCGGGGAGAAAGATCTTATGATATTTATTCCCGCCTGTTAATCGATCGAATCGTTTTTTTGGGTACCGAGATCGACGATGTTGTTGCTAATCTGATCATCGCCCAGTTGCTCTTTCTCGATGCTCAAAGTACTGAGAAAGATATTAACCTTTACATTAATAGTCCGGGAGGGTCAGTCTCTTCAACGCTGGCGATTTATGATACGATGCAATATCTCAAATCGGACATATCAACGATTTGTATTGGCATGGCTGCCAGCGGTGGGGCAGTGATACTGGCTGCCGGCACCAAAGGGAAGAGAATGGCTTTACCCAATTCACGGGTGATGATCCACCAGCCCTTAGGCGGCACCCAAGGCCAAGTCACTGACATTGAAATTCAGGCTCGTGAAATGATCAAAATAAAAGAAAAGCTCAATAGTATTTTGGCTTACCATACTGGCCAACCGCTGGATAAAATAAAAAAAGATACTGAACGGGATTATTTCATGTCAGCAGAAGAAGCTCAACTATACGGTTTAGTCGATCAGGTTATCGTTTCAAAAAAAGAAAGAAAAGGAGAATCAAGCGGGAATGGCACGCTATGATGATGAAAAAGGAAAAATCCGCTGTTCTTTTTGCGGGAAACCACAGGCGGATGTAAAAAAACTGATTGCCGGTCCCGGCGTCTTTATTTGCAATGAGTGTGTTGACCTTTGTAACGATGTTATTCGCGAAGAAACCAAGAGCAGCAAAAAGCAGCCGGAATTGAATATGGGCAAACTACCGACCCCAATGGAGATGAAAAAATTCTTGGATCAGTATGTCATCGGTCAGGAAAGAGCCAAGATTACCCTCTCGGTTGGAGTCTATAACCATTATAAGAGAATTCTTTTTTCCCAAGATGAGAATGAAGTTGAAATTGAAAAAAGCAACATTTTATTGATTGGGCCCACTGGTTCAGGGAAAACTCTTTTAGCCCGGACTTTAGCCAAGATGTTGAATGTCCCCTTTGCAATAGCTGATGCCACCACCCTTACTGAGGCAGGCTATGTGGGTGAAGATGTCGAAAATATCTTGCTTCGTCTTCTGCAAAATGCTGAATTCAATCTCAAGAAGGCTGAAAAAGGGATAATCTATATCGATGAGATCGATAAAATTGCTCGGAAATCTGAAAATCCCTCCATTACCCGCGATGTGTCGGGAGAAGGGGTGCAACAAGCCCTTTTGAAGATATTAGAGGGCACCATTGCCAATATTCCTCCCCAAGGAGGGAGGAAACATCCTCATCAAGAATTTATCCCGATGAATACTACCAATATACTCTTTATTTGTGGCGGGGCCTTCGTGGGATTGGATCGGATCGTTGAAGCCCGCATGAAGGAAAAGAAAATCGGTTTTGGAGCCTTTGAAGCCAACCATTCCAAGCTTCATGAAAACCCTTTAACCGAGGTACAACCCCATGACCTGATGAAGTTTGGGATGATACCGGAGTTGGTGGGAAGAATTCCCATCATCTGTGCTTTGGATGATCTCAATGAAGAAGATTTGGTTCGGATTTTAACCGAACCAAAAAATTCGTTGCTGAAGCAGTACCAACATCTTCTCCGCCTGGATGGAGTTGATCTGCGTTTTACCGATGGTGCTTTAAAGCAAATAGCCACTGCGGCTATGGAAAAGAAGACCGGGGCTCGTGGTTTGCGAGCTATCATGGAAAAGTTGATGACCAACGTGATGTTTGAATGTCCTGATCGGAAAGACATTAAAAAAATAACCGTTGATAAAGATAAGGTCATAAAAAATCAAACCGCTGATATTTTGGTAACCGATCAACTCATTCAAGATAAGCCAGCCTAAAGAAAGGAATAAAAATGAATAATCGAACACCGATTCCGCAAGTTTATGATGCTTCTCATACTGAGGCAAAATGGTATGAATATTGGGAACAAAACGGTTATTTCTCTCCCAATCCACAGCGTTCCAATCCTTTTTGTATGGTTATTCCTCCTCCCAACGTGACCGGTTCCCTCCATATGGGTCACGCTCTCAACCTAACGCTTCATGATATCCTCGCCCGTTACCGAAGGATGAAAGGGGATCAAACGCTCTGGTTGCCTGGAACCGACCATGCTGGCATTGCTACCCAAAATGTTGTTGAAAAGCAGTTGGCAAAGGAAGGATTCAACCGCCATCAGTTAGGGCGAGAAGAATTTATTCAGCGGGTTTGGCAGTGGAAAGACCAATACCACGACCGGATTGTAAAACAGCTGAAAAGCATGGGTGCTTCCTGTGATTGGACCCGAGAACGGTTTACCTTTGATGAAGGATTGTCAACCGCGGTAAAAGAGGTGTTCGTGCAGCTTTTTGATGAAGGCTTGATTTATCGAGGAGAGTATATCGTTAACTGGTGCCCCCGTTGTGAAACAGCCATTTCCGATATCGAGGTTGATTACCGGGATGTTCCATCGTTTTTGTATTACGTCCGCTATCCTATCAAAGAGCGGCCCGGTCAGTATTTGGTGGTTGCCACCACCCGTCCGGAGACCATTTTGGGAGACGTGGCTTTAGCGGTTCACCCTGATGATGAGCGATACCACCAGGTGGCCAATTCAACGGTCATTCTTCCTATAATGGGAAGGGAGATGAGCATAATCCAGGATGAATATGTTGACCCGCAGTTTGGAACCGGGGTTCTCAAGGTGACGCCAGCCCATGATATGAATGATTTCGACTTGGGGAAAAAACACCACCTCCCAGTCATTCCAGTCATTGATCCTCATGGAGTGATGAATGAAAATGCTGGAATTTTTGCCGGTATGACTCGAGAGCAGTGCCGAGAGGCGATGGTCGAAAAGCTGAAAAATCTTGACCTCATTGAAAAAATTGAAGACTATTCTCATTCGGTTGGTCACTGCTACCGATGTAATACCCAGGTTGAACCGTTAGTCTCCAAACAATGGTTTGTGAAGATGAAAGACTTGGCTCAACCGGCTATAAAGGCAGTTGAAGAAGGTCGGGTGGAATTTATCCCGGAACGATGGGACAAAATCTATTTTGAATGGATGAACAATATTCGGGATTGGTGTATTTCACGGCAGATTTGGTGGGGACATCGGGTTCCGGTTTTTTACTGTCAAGAGTGCGGCCATTATTTTGCCGATCGAGGGCAACCTGATCATTGTCCGAAATGCCAGGGCCAGGTGGTTCAAGATGAAGACGTTCTGGATACCTGGTTTAGCTCGGCTCTCTGGCCTTTTTCTACCTTGGGTTGGCCGGAAGCAACTTCTGACCTAAAAACCTTTTATCCCACTTCGGTTTTAATCACCGCTTTTGATATCATCTTTTTCTGGGTGGCTCGAATGATCATGATGGGTTTGAAGTTTATGAAGGATGTTCCTTTTCGAAAGGTGTACATTACTCCTCTGGTTCGAGATGCCTATGGGAAGAAAATGAGCAAATCGACTGGCAATGCGATCGATCCCTTGGAAGTTGCCCGCCAGCTGGGATCGGATTCTTTGCGCTTTGCGCTTGCTTGGCTGACGGTTCAGGGTCGGGACATCCATCTTTCCATGGAAAGAATCGAAGCGTCGAGGAACTTTATGAATAAAATATGGAATGCCTCCCGGTTCGTTTTCATGAACCTTGAAGAGGACTTTATTCCAGCTAATTTGGACGATGCAGCTTCTCTTGACTTGAAAAACCGCTGGATATTATCCAGGTTTCAACATGCCGTCGAACAAGCCAGCCTGGCTCTCGATGATTTTCGGTTCGGTGAATACGTCCAGATTATTTATGATTTTATTTGGGGTGAATTCTGTGATTGGTATATCGAGTGGAGTAAAAAAGACCTCTACCAGGGAAGTCCAGAAGAAAAAAGCAAGACCCAGTCGGTCTTGGTGAAGGTTCTTTCGGGAATTCTTCAACTTCTTCATCCGGTGGCGCCATTTATTACTGAAGAAATCTGGCACTCTCTTCCGATGAGAAATGAGAATGATGCGCTTATTGTATCCGATTGGCCAGCCGTAGAAAAACCGTGGTTCAGTGATCAGAGCGAGGAGGTCATTGGGTCAATCCAGAATTTGATACGAGAAATACGGTTTTTGAGAGCAGAGCTGGAGATTTCTCCTGCCGAAACCTGCCGAGTGCAGCTTGGTTTTCATCATTCGGATAAACGGGTTATCATTGAGAAACATTTGGGATACATTGAACAACTGGCAAAATGTGAGATAATAAAAACTAATGTTGAAATTGGAAAACCCGAAGGGGCAGTCACTGGGCAAGTTGATGGGATAGATATCTTTTTAATGATCGAAGGATTAGTGGATATTCAGCGGGAACTGCAGCGGTTAAATAAAAAGCATAAAGTTCTTAGCGATGATGTAGAAAGAATTCAAAGACGTTTTGAAAAACCAGATTTCTTGGAAAAAGCTCCCCAAGAAGTGATAGAAAAAGATCAGATTCGTTTAGAGAAGTTATTAAGCGAGGCGCAACGCCTCCAGAAATTAATAGAGGGGATAATGAACCAATGAGGCAATTTCGGAAAGGCGTGACCCAGTTGAGTTGATCATTCTTCTTCTCGGTGGTTTTTTAGTGGTAATGCTGGCTTTTTTTATGGCGAGG
>DPKX01000180.1:4336-5061 GCA_003542295.1 Candidatus Atribacter hydrocarboniphilus | reverse complement strand
GTCAAGGTCCGGTTTCCTTTATTCTTCCTGGCCACAATCCCAATGTTTTCCAATACAAGCGTGATCTGGAAAAAGCCAAAGAAGAATTAGCTCTTTCCCCTTATGCTGATAAACTCGATGAATACCCAGTTGACCTCATCTGGTGTGCTGAAGTTCCCGATGAAGAAAAGGTCGCTCTACTCATTCAAGCCAACGCAGCCGATATTGGAATCCAAGTTAATGTTATAAAAAATCCTTGGATGAAAATTATTGAAGAAGTAGCCACTCCAGAGACCACTGCATCTATGTACCTTATCTTTGTTTCACCTCATTATGCCGAAGCCGGATCAATGATCCAATCAAAATACCATTCTTCCTCCGCAGGAACTTGGGAACAATCCGAATGGCTTCAAGACGAACAGCTGGATAGCATGATTGAAGATGCCATTGATACCATNNAAAGATGCCCGCTTTGAAAAGTACGGTAAAATTCAAGAATACATTGTTGACCTGTGTCCTTCTCTTTTCTTGATTGACCAACCAGAAAATTACGCCTTTCAAGATGCCTATATAGACTGGATTCCTGCTGATCGGGCTGAAAGAGGCGAAAAAGTCAATCCGGTTATGGGTTATAATCAATATATGCCTGAAATCAAGGTATATCCGGAAAAACGTGACGAATTAGTGAAGTAATAAAAAAATTGAGAGGGATTTGAAAAATAATGGAAAAAATCGAATCCCTCTCA
>DPKX01000180.1:816-4322 GCA_003542295.1 Candidatus Atribacter hydrocarboniphilus | reverse complement strand
TTCAAAAAGCGAAGCCTCAGGATGAGACCTTTATTAATCGTTCCAATTTTTTCAGGATAGTTAACGAGTCGTAATTGTATTCTCCAGGGTTGGAGAAAACTGAAATATGGGAGTACATATTTTAATGATTATTGGTTTCAATACTGATCGCCGTTGCTAATCATTCATCATTGTCTTTAAAGGATAAAAGGAAAGGGTAGAACCAGAGTATGAATTTTTCACGCTTTCTCGCTCGACGCTTGGGATATTCAATATTTGTTCTCATCGGATTATCGATTGTGGTCTTTATCATAGCTCGAATGGTACCAGGAGATCCTGCCCGGGCAGCTCTCGGACCTCGAGCTTCTCAGGAGGCAGTTGACAAACTTCGAGATAAACTTCATCTTGATGAATCTTTAGTTGTTCAATATGCCTATTGGATAAAATCAGTTTTTCAGGGTGATTTGGGTGAATCCTTGTTAACTCGACGTCCAGTTATCGAAGATATAAAAGAATTTTTACCCGCCACCCTTGAGTTGGCACTTTTCTCCGGATTATTTATGGCTTTTTTTGGAATCCTCTTAGGAATACTCTCAGCACGACACAGTAATACTTGGATTGATAATCTAATAAGGATTTTTGCTTATATTGGAATAGCAACTCCGGCATTTGTCGTTGCTATTATCCTACTGCTGGTCTTTGGTATGTATTACCAAGTATTTCCTACCATTGGCAGGCTCAGCCAGTGGGTTGATGCCCCAACTAAAATTACCGGTTTAATAACCCTTGACAGTTTGCTCACTGGAAATCTAACTGCTTTTTTTGATGCCTTAAAACATTTGATGCTTCCCGCTTTTAGCCTTGCTTTAGGAGGAATGTTTCAAGAAGCTCGTATCACCCGTTCCAGTATGTTGGAAAATTCAAAAAAAGACTATGTTTCAGCAGCTCGTTCCTATGGCATCCCGGAACGAACTGTGATCTTTAAATACCTTTTCAAACCGTCCATTATCCCAACCGTTTCTATCCTGGGCTTAGACTTTGCATCATTAATGGGAAATGCTTTTTTAGTAGAACTTCTCTTTAACTGGCCAGGTATTTCCCGTTATGGGATTAATGTCATGCTTCGCAAAGATGTCGATGCTATAATCGCGGTAATTATGGTCTTGGGAATTGTTTTCACTCTTATCAACATTATTGTCGATATTATTGTTGCCTATCTCGATCCACGAATCCGATTAGTTGAAAGAGGAGATTAATTGACATGATTCTATCCCCAAAAAAATCCAAAAGAACCAAAAGCGGTAAGGCCTGGTATAAATTCTCTCGGAATCCTCTCTCGGTTGTGGGTTTAGTAATTGTCCTTTTTGTCATTTTTAGCGCTTTGCTGGCTCCTTGGGTTACTCCCTATCCGGCTCATTCTGGAAAATATGTAAATTATGAGGAAGCCAATCTTTCCCCATCGGCTCACCACCTATTTGGTACAGATGTTTTTGGCCGTGATGTGTTCACCCGAACTATTTATGCCTTTCGTTCATCATTGATTATGGGAATTGTTGTTCTCGCAATCGTTGTCCCAATTGGAGTTACCCTTGGACTTTTAGCTGGATATTTCAAAGAAACCTGGATAGATGTCTTGATCATGAGAATAACCGACATATTTCTTTCAGTACCTCCTCTGATACTTGCCTTAGCTATTACTTCAGTCCTTAAGCCCAATTTAACTAATGCTATGTTGGCCGTTTCAGTAATGTGGTGGCCATGGTATACGCGCTTGGTTTATGGAATGGCTACCTCTTTACGGAACGAATATTTCGTTCAATCAGCAGAGTTATTGGGGGCGAGCAAGTTTCATGTTCTTTTTAAAGAAATACTCCCCAATTGCCTTTCAACTATTTTAACTAAAATGACCCTCGATATGGGTTGGGTTATTCTTATCGGGGCATCATTATCATTTGTTGGATTAGGAGAGCAAGCCCCTAAAGCCGCTCTAGGATCCATGGTTGCCGATGGAGCAAAATATCTTCCTGAATATTGGTGGATCTCGGTTTTTCCAGGTTTAGCAATCATGCTGATTGTTTTAGGATTCAACCTCCTTGGTGACGGCATCAGCGATCTATTTTCTATGGAGGAAGCCTAAGTATGTCTCAGCTTATTCTTGACATCAAAAATTTAACCGTTAACTTTCGTGTTTATGGTGGGTATTTAAAAGTTTTGAATGAAGTCAATTTCTCGGTTGCACAAGGAGAAAAAGTGGGTCTCGTCGGCGAAACCGGTTGCGGAAAAACTACCACCATGAAAACCGTCATGGGCATTCTTCCTCAACCTCCAGGAAAAATAGTCCAAGGTGAAATTTTCTTCCAAGGAAAAAATGTTCTTACCATAAAAAAATCCGAGATTGAAAAAATGCGTCAAACTGGTATATCAATGATATTTCAAGACCCAACCGCCGCCCTCAATCCGGTTTTTACCATCGGACAACAACTTTATGATGTAGTGCGACATTCTCAGTCAAGCGATGATGGTCAATCTCGACTTTCTGCCCATGAAGTCTCGGTACGAGCACTCCAGGACGTTTCTCTTCCTGACCCAAAACGGATATTAGATAATTATCCCTTACAATTAAGTGGCGGAATGCGGCAACGAGTCTGTATTGCTCTTGCCATTGCCAGGTCCAAACAGTTACTTATAGCTGATGAACCTGGAACCTCCTTAGATGTAACCATTCAAGACCAGATTTTAAGGTTGCTTAACCAAATTGCCGCAGAAAAACAAATGGTGATCATTTTAATTTCTCATTCCCTGGGTGTAATTCGTGAATGGACGAATCGGGTTTATGTTATGTATGCCGGATCAATCGTTGAAGAATCAACAACTGAAGAGTTGTTTTCTCATCCCCTCCATCCTTATACTCGAGCATTAATGGATTGTGTCCCCAAATTAACCGGCGGAGGAACCGCTGAGGGGATTCCCGGAAGAATTCCCGATTATTTTAATCCGCCGACCGGTTGTCGTTTTCATCCTCGTTGTCCTCATGCCTTTGCTTTGTGCTCTGAAAAAAAACCTGACTCTTTTTCGCGTCAACGACACTCATCAAGTGGCATGTTATTTATACCAGGAGGCAAACCAGTGAACGCCGTACTCGAAGTAAAAAAGCTAAAAAAATATTTCTCAACGACTAAAGGAATTGTAAAAGCAGTCAATGATGTCAGTTTTTCTATTACACCAGGTGAAACTCTCGGACTAGTTGGAGAATCGGGTTCGGGAAAGAGCACGGTTGCTTATACCGTTATGGGACTCTATCAACCAAGTGGTGGTCAGATTCTTTTCCAAGGGCAAGATATTGCTATCTCTCACCACAAAAGAAAACGAATATTAAAAAAAGAACTACAAATCGTTTTCCAGGACCCGGGATCTTCACTTAACCCAAGGCAAACCATAGAAAACATTTTAACCCTGCCTATCCGTCTTCATAATATGGATTATAAAAAAGGAATTACTGAAAAAGTGCAAGAAATATTGTCCTTAGT
>DPKX01000180.1:0-677 GCA_003542295.1 Candidatus Atribacter hydrocarboniphilus | reverse complement strand
ATCCATAAACTCATTGAAATCCAACAAGAAAAAAACTTGGGGTATCTATTCATTACTCATGATTTAAGTTTAATGAGGAATATTGCTCATCGCGTCGCCATCATGTACTTGGGTCGTATTGTTGAAACAGCACCAGCTCAGCAGTTTTTTGAGACTCCTTACCATCCTTATACCCGAATGCTAATATCCTCAATTCCGGTAGTATCCTCAGAAGAAGAAAAATTAAAACCTGGAAAAATTCCTTCTACTGGGGAAATACCAAGTCCAGTAAATATGCCCGCTGGTTGTGTATTTCATCCCCGTTGCGCGAATCGGATGCCGATTTGCGATCAAGAGGAACCAACCGATTTTGAGATAAAACCAGGCCACTGGGTAAAATGCCATCTCTGGTCTCCAAATAAATAATTGATTTCTATTCATAAAATCAATTAAAAATTTTTTACTAAATACCGTATAGATGGAACAACTCTACGGTATAATGATAAGAAGAAATATGAAGGAGTGATTGCTATGAAGATGGCTTCCGTTTTATGTATAAGCATATTGTTATTGGCGTTGGTTTTTCCAGCCTATGGCCAAGACCAGGTAGCATCACCTTTGGCAAAAGACTTGGAAAATATGGAACGTATACTTTATGGTGTTCCAGAAACTGGAAGTGTTTTAATCCGTACCGAAAA
>DPKX01000152.1 GCA_003542295.1 Candidatus Atribacter hydrocarboniphilus | reverse complement strand
AAATTCAAGAATCAAGATCTGACCCTCAGAAATTCACAGAAGAGTGGGGACGCTCGTCCAGGTCTTCCACGATCAAGTGTGCGTGATCGTCGAGGATCCGAAAGCTTCGAAGAGATACAGGGGAAAGATTATGCAGTATTACGACCCGGGGAGAATTATTATAATTGAAAAAAACCTATAAGGATATTTTTATTAATGTGAAGAATTTTTCTAATATTTCAAGTGTAATATGTTTAGGATTATTTGATCGAATTATTCTTCCGATTTCCTCTGCTCGTGATTTAGGTATACCACCATTATGATTCAGCTCGACAATGAGTTCTAACCCCCATTCGGTTGAAACATTATTTTCTGCACACTTGGTTCGGAGCCTTTTATCATTGGTTATTACAGTAAAACCATGCCGTTTTGCGGTCAGTAAAGTTAAAGCATCTGGAAAAGATATGCTTCGATGTAAATCTGTTGCTTTTAAGGCATCTTCAAATTCTGTTTCAACTAATATTAAACCAAGGTTATAGTCAATTTTCTTTATTTCATTTGATTCATGAATAACCGCGGTAATAGCATGGATTTTTCCCACAAATTCGGCAATCAGTTGAAAGAGTGATGGGTCGGCTTTAAGGTAGTCCTCGAGGACACAATTATCAATGATAAATAGCCTTTTCTCTGAGCTTTGATTTAAGCTGTTATCCAACTATTTACGAGCTCCTGCATTTCTCCAATCTTTAAATTAAGCATCTCGGCTCCGCGGCTGAGAGATATTTCATCTTTTTCAATAGCCTTTCGAATAAGACGACGAAAACGATTATCTATAAATATAATATGTTTAAGACCCAAGGGCTCTTGTTTTGGTTTTAATATTTTATGGTAATGAACCTGATATAATTTTTGAAATTGATTCTTAATTGAACTATCGGTGATACCGCTTTCAATGAGACGATGGAGAACTGATTGATAACTGACGCGGTAAATATTTTTTATTGCAAAGACTCTCTCGATAAGAGACAAGCCGTAGGTTTCATCCCATGCCTTTATGAACCCTTCTTGGGGCATGAGGAAATGACTTGCAAAAAGATCTGCTTCTTTTTCTTCCTTCTCATTTTCGTCGATTATGGTTACATCATAAGCATCCGGGTGAAGAATCAGATGCCCAAGCTCATGGAATGCAGTAAAAATCTTTCTCTCGACGGTAATTCGATCCCAATCATTCACAATGACAGCTGGACCCCCATCTTCCTTTCCAACGGATAACCCAAAAATACCATCGGATTTGATGGTAATAAAAAGGATCTTTACTCCGGCTTTTTCAAAAATATTGCTTATATCATATACTGGTTCGGTAGAATTCAACCCCAGTTTTTTTCTATAATAAGCAGCTATTTCAATGGGAGTTCTGTCTTTTAAAATGTTATGAATTTGATTCAGTTCAAAGGTAAGTTTATCATCAAGAACATCTTCCAAATATGAATAATCTTCTAAAAGTAATCCAATCCTGGTAAGTATATTTTCTGGACTGCGAGTTTTTTGAGTAGATCTGAACCGAACCGTTTTTAAGGGTTTTGAATAAACAATTAAATCGTATAGTCTTATTTCTAATCCTTTAGAGATAGCTTCAAGGGTATTCATTCTCGGTTGATTCTCGCCACTTTCAAGTTTTTTGATAGTAAGTAAAGACACTCCTGCCTTTTCTGCAAGAGTTTTTTGGCTATAACCTTTAGTAATCCTCCATTTCCGGATGTTATTTGAAATATATTTCACATCCATATTTTTTCCTCCTCAACAGACTTTTATAATTATGATATACTATTTAAAATTTTTTATCAATTAGTATATTTTTATATACTAATACTATTCTTTATTAACTTTGGTGACAGGCACCATAACTTATCTTGGGGGATATGGAAGAGAAGGTCGAATATTTTATCCGGGGATGTCTCGTTATCATCTCAAAATTGTATGAAAGGCCCCCACATATTTTTCGTTTTAATTTAAAAAATGTCTACTGATTACTTTACAAAAATTAGTTTTTATATCAGCAGAAGCAATGAAAAGAAGCTTGTCATGAATAATCGTTTGGAGGAGAACCAAAAGAGTAAGCCATAAGTGTTCAATTTGTGAAAAAAGACTAGCTTTTTTATCCGATAGATTATTTAGCCAAGAAAATTCAAGAATTAAAACCTAGTCCCAAGAATTTCACACCCCAGGTGTCATCCTGAGCCCTCGCTTTTTGAGGGCGTGAGGATCTCATCTTTCCATCTTTTCCAGAATCCCAATTTCCTCCTTCCCCCGTCTTTTATCATTTTCAGAATCAAGCCTTAACCCTAAGAATTGCGCAGATTCTCATTCTTTTTTATATTCTATTTGTGAAAAAGAACTATGAATGAATATAATAAAAAAGAACATTCCACTCAGATCAAGGGATTACCAAGGAGGGTTACTGTGATAAAACCATGCTTTAAAATGTTATTTTTCGGGTTTTGTATCCTATTTCTTCTTTTTACCTTTTCTTCATGCCTGGTAACCCAGGAACTAACCACCGTTTCTTTCTTCTCTCAAGGTGATTATATTCATGGGTGGTATTGGTTAAGAGATCCAAACTTCAATAACCATGCTGAATGGGTTTTTACATCTCTTCCCCAAGGGAACAAAGATTTTATATGCAAATTCGAGGTTTTAGCAACCGACACTTTCAATGGTCAACCGGGAGTTGATGCTGAATTTTTTCTTTCCTACGGAATTCCACCAATGGGAAATATGGGTGGTCTTTTTCTGGGACGATTAAAAGTAAAGCTGAAAAATATCCATGATCCGAATGACGCGACTGGCTATGTATGCCGAGGAACGGTTGTTATTCCAAGAAAAGGATTAGAGAACAGCAAAGGCTTATGGCTGATGGCAAAGAGAAGTGATGATTTAAATGAGTATCCACCATTTCCTAACCATATTGCCTTTCGAAGAGAGAGCGTTCAATTGTTCAGTATTAATTAATGAAATGAAGTTGGAAGGAAATTTTAAAGAGACAAAATAACCTCTAAAGTCTTGGTAAGTTTACTTTTTGACTACAACCTCAACCTCTTCTATGAGTCTTTCAATAGGTATTGGTTCATCAAATGCTTGGCGAGCTTCAATATGGAGTTGGATAGTGTCTTTTAGATTCTGTAACGCTTCATCGACAGTATCACCTTGAGAATAACATCCTTGTAGAGCGGGGCAGGAAGTAATATATATACCGTTTTCATCTTTTTTAATGAGAATCGATCTTTATAATTCAATTCCTTTCACGCCCCCAATACCTATTGCCAGATTCACAACATTACCAATAAATATCTTAAGAAGGCTTACAAAGGCTCCATATATCAAAATCAAGAATAAATGAATGAGATTGAATTGAGTAAAAATCAAGAATCAAGACCCAGCCCCCACAACACATCATATGATCAGTACTGTATAATAAAACTATGTTCAAAAAAGATACTCGTAAAATACTTAAAAAATTGAACATTTCCCTTATTTATCTTTTTGGCTCATCGATCATTGGTACCCAAAGAGAAGAAAGTGATATTGATATTGGTGTGGTTTTTGAAAAACCAGAAGGCATAAAAAATACTATGATTCTCTTTGAAGAATTATATCAATCCTTAAGTCAAGATTTCCCTGATCGAGATCTTGATATCGTGTTTTTAGATTTTGCTCCTCTTACTCTCCAATTTGAAGTGGTTACCACAGGTAAAGTAATCTACCGAGTTTCTCGTGAGTTTGAATACGATTATAAGGAAAAGATTATCAAAGAATATATCGATTTTAAACCATTATTGGATGTTCAAGATCAAATTTTATTGGAAAGAATATGAAGAAAATACCAATTAATCAAGAAGTCATTTTCTCGAGAATGAGAGAAATTGAGAAGAATATTGATAAACTAACGATATTTAAGGGTATTTCCTTAGAGAATTTTAAAAAAGGTGAAAATTATGCTATTGCCGAACACTATTTGAGAAGGGCCTAAGAAGCTGTCTTTGATATTGGAACACATATCGGTTCAAGGTTTCCCGGAGAAAGGCTTTCAACTTATAAAGATGTTGCTCTTTTTTTGGGAAAAGAGGGAATTGTTCCTCAAAATTTTGCTAAGGAAAAATTACTCAAAATGGCTGGATACCGGAACCGATTGGTTCATTTTTATGCTGAAGTTTCAGTCAATGAGTTATATGAGATCATTCAAAATCGTCTCGAAGACTTTACCGAATTTCTTCAATATTTAAAGCTATTTTTAACTGATAAGGATGTTGGGTATTAAAAAGATATAAACCCTGATGCCAAATAGCGGTATATAAAAAAAGGGATAGACCCTCATGCTGCTTAGCAGCACCAGATGAGGATGAAAA
>DPKX01000025.1 GCA_003542295.1 Candidatus Atribacter hydrocarboniphilus | reverse complement strand
TAAGAGCGGCCAATTCCCAGGCATTAAATGGTACTAAGTAACATATTTGGTAAACCGCTCAAGCATGAAAGTACCCTAATTTCCCTCAGACACTTTTTATGACAAATATTATAATTATATATCATAGGCATCCATCGAAACATGCAGTCATCGTGTCACACTTAAACTTTAAACCATCTAAGATTAACCGCATTATCACTTAATCCATCTTTAGATGGTAGAAGCCTATTAACAACTTCTATAAACTTTGTTTTTACTTGATCAAGTTTTTCCTTGGGTCCAAAAATATAAAATGAAACGTCATTATACAAATCACTAAATTTTTTTTGAGGAAGAAGCGTTTCTATTCTTTCGTCATGGTCATCAATGTGTACTCTGAAAAGGCTTTCTGGATTAAGAAAATAAAACTTATTTGACCTTGGGACGATAAAAACATCGCCATGAGCCAAATTACATTCATTTATTAAAATTTTCACTATATAACGCCTATAGGCATAATCTTTTCTACACAGCGAATCAATTAATTTTTCCCGCACGGTAACATCCTGAATATTATTCTCTAAAAATTGTTTGTGCTCGTAAATTGTTTTCCAAAGTGGCTTTAGAAATTTGCGTTCAAATAATTGAGGAAATATTTTTTTAGTGTAATTACTAATATTTCCTTTATTGTTCAAAATATAAGGCAGTGGCTCCTTCAACTTATTCTTCAAATTTGAATCTGAAACCAGCCCATTGCAAATAGCATTACATGAAAAAAAATCGTTAGGGTCCATTTTATCGACAAATTTGCTTTTATTTTCATAGTTGGCAATCAAATGTTTAATATAGAATTCAACGATAAAGTCCGTATAAACTGAAATATGATGATTATAAACCCATAAATATAAAGAATCTCGCGAGTCAATTATACTTTGGATTACAGGTAAAGACCTGTGGTGAAAAGTTATTTCCTTTGTTATAGGATTAATATAAATATTTCTAAACAATCTTGTAGTATCAATTAAAGGAACATTTACTCCTGTCATATAAGCATCTCTCATCAAATAATCTAATTTATCTGTATCAATTGTGTTTGAGTTTAGTAAGCCAATAATTATATTTTCCAGCCATTTATGGGAACTCTTATATTGATTGCCCAAGATACACCTGCAAATAAGTTCAAAATCCACCGAAGAACCTGTATTGTTTAACTTAGATAAAATTTCTACATATTTTTTAAGAATTATATAACATGACATAAGTTCATGCGGTGTTCCCTCAGAAAATACATCATCTGAGAATGGCTCTTGCATTTTTTGAGCCCTAATTGTTTCGCTAATTTCCTTTTTTATTTCCTCTTCGCGGTAATACCTCTCTCCCAAGTGTGAAAAGGGAGCATGTCCTACATCATGTAATAAAGATGCAAAGGTAAGATGCCAATATAAACGGTCATACATGTCCTTATCAATATTATATTTTTCTTCAAGCAACGGCTTTAAAGAATTAAGCGCCTTTCTTGATAAATACATTACACCCAAAGAATGCTCAAATCTATTATGCGTTGCAGAAGGAAAAACATGTTGAGCAGTAAGTTGACAAATATCTTTTAATCTCTGATAATGCAAAGTATTAATTATTTCCTCTATTGAATCATCTATTTCAACATAACCATGTATCAAGTCACGAATTATTTTTCTCATTAACCATTTCCTTCCTTCAGTTCAGCAAATGAAAAGTTGGGCTTTTGGTTTACGGATTATGGCGGTTACATAACTACACACCCGACTTCTGGCACAGCGTCTGAATACTCGCTATCCATAAGGTGAAGCTGTTTTCTGATTGTCGCCCGCATCAAGAGAGCCGGATTCAAACAATATTCTGTAAACTCGCCGACCTCCAGATCATCTATCGAAAGAGCGTGGGGGAATAACAATTTTAAAAACCCGGTAGTCAACCTTTTAATTGCTTCAGTATCCCTGGTATCTGCTCCTTTGGGAACGTCAAGCAACTCATCAACCACGGCGCGATAGCGAATTTCGTTTCGTAAAGCATGCAATATTTCAGAAAAATATTCAACGTTTAGGCCCCACCCTTCCGCCTTCATATTTTCTCTCATCCGCGGGATTTTCCAGCCTTTAATAAAACCATGAAAACGGTCGATGAGAGCCGACTCTTGAAATACTACCGGCAACTCCCGGAACATATTGGTGCTTTCGTTCATCTTCTCCTCGCTAATATTACCAAGTAAAACAAAGCCGGCTGTACCCACCCCCCGGTAATCTCCTACCCGATACTCCCCACTCTCCAGATATCCCTTAAGCGCGCCGCGCACTTCTTCTTCGTCAGGAAAACTAATGCTCTGGATTTCATCGAGGGCAACATAATCGTAGCGACTGACCAGTCCGGTGCTGCGCCGGCTGAGGTCATAAAACAGACGCGCCCTGCTGATGCTCCCGCCGCTGACCAGCCAGCCGTATTTGCTGAGCTGAGAAAAAAGATAAGATTTTCCCGTTCCCTTCGGAGCCAGTTCAATAATATTTACCCTTTTCTCCACAAAAGGCAACAACCGGCTAAGCATGGTCAGTTTTTCTTCCCTGCTTAAAAAACCAACCGGATTATAGTCCACCGCCATTAAAAGGATGTCAATCCATTCCTCAAGGGAGAACTCTTTTCTTGCTTCTTGATAAAACTCCAGATCTACCCGGTAGGGGCGAAACGGATTAAAATCAACCATAAACACCCGGCCTTCTTCCTGCCGCCCAAGGATTTTTTCCATCCGCCACTCCAACTCCACAATCCCCCAGGTTTCCGAAGACGAAAGCAATTCCTCTTTTTTTTCGCGCAAGACACGATCGGTAATCATTGCTTCGTATTTTCGCCCCGGAAAACCCAGATCGGGCAGGCTAAAAAGACCTTCTCCGGTTTTAACATCCATTTCCACCCTCAATTTTACCAAAAACCGGACTTTGTTTCCTTGCTTACTCATCTCGTTTTTCATTAGTTCCCACTTATCGCGACGGGGGATATATTGTTTTACATATTCCTTAACCTCATCTATGTCAATCCTTCCTTTGTCATCGGCAAAACGCATCACCAGCCAGTCCCGCAGGTAGGAAGGAATCCCCAGTGACGAAAAAAATTTATTTTGCTGGGCGCTTTTATAAACGAGCATATCTGTAAAAATGCTTTTTAGCCTGGAGATTTTTTGATTGATTACTTCTGCCATTGTTATCCCACCTCACAATCCCAGGTCTTCTTCTACCAGTCCTCTGATCATTTCAAACTTTATTTCGCCTAATAAACCGCCTTCGTATTCCAACCTTCCCAGATACCTTCCAGCTTTCAAATTCCTTATTCTGAACACCGATTTTTGACCGCTTTCCAGTGTACCAGGATAGACCTGACCGGCAACCCGCAGGGAAATCTTTTCGACCGGAGAGGTCAATTCCACCACCAGAATCCCCTCTCCTTTGACATTAAGTTTAATCAACGGCGTAAAGACAACAACTTCCGGTCTGGCTTTCAATTCCTCTTCCCTAATTTTCCAGAGCCTGATCACCGGCACCAGGCATTCCTCCAAAGTAGCGCCACCGTGAACCTCTCCGATAGACCAATTTCCACCTTCAAACTTTTCATGTACCGCTAAAAAAATTTTCTCCCCGTCAATAACCCACCCTGGCGAGTAGATAGTTTCTTCAGTATAGCTTTCCTTCAACTCTGCATAACGACCCCACTTATGTACTTGTGCCCCTTCCGGCGGCGAAGACTTCCCGCCGGCAAAGGCAAACCTAGTCAGGCCATGGTCGGAAGTAACAATTAATTCGCTTCTTTCTTTTAGTAATTGGACCAGCTTCTCAACATCCTCACTAATCACCTTGATTTCCTCCACCAAAGAAGCGGGATACTGATAATTATATTTATGAGCCAGTTCATCCAGCCGCCGGTCCACCTCCTCTTCTTTCTGCCAGCCCTTATTGTACTCTGTGGTGGTGGGTAAATTAGTCCTTGCCACGGTAACTTCCAGCTTTATTTCTTCATGACGACTGAGCAACCCTTTCCATAAGCTTAGCCATTCTAAACCCATTCCATCTATCCAAAACTTAAAGATATGCCGTGGGTATTTCTCCAATACGCTTTCCCTGGTGGGAAATGACCATATTTTCTTTTCTTCGGCTGCTTTCCTGGCCATACTCAACAGTTCGTCCCGGGGAGAATCCAAGATCCGGGAAAGGTTATAAAAGCAGAAATATTCCGTTAGAAAGTCATCTTCGAAAGAATAAGCCGCGAGGTAATCAGCCAATTCCGGATAGACCACTTCCAGGTAAGACCACCAGGCATCTTTTTCTGCCCCACTTTCCAGCAATTCTTTAATCGCCCGGATCACCTCCATTTTTTCCCGTCCAGTTAAACCAGCCAGCGACTGTAATTTTATCAAAGGATCCGGTAATTTTTTAAAAAGTTCCCAAAACGAAGGGGGCATTTCCTTTGTTCCCATTCGTTTTAACAATTCTCTTCTTTCTACGAGCAGCCTAAGGCTAAATTTTTCTTTGAACGGCTTGTTGGCAACTGCTTCCGCTAACTGGTTTACGTCCATGCTGTCCTTTAAAACCAATTCAAACAAAGTCCCGGTAGGAACCCGCAGCTTGCTCCAGACCCAGAAAAGCCACTTCTGATCGGAATCAAGATCTCCCCAACGAGAAAACAGTTGATCCATATCATAACAATTAACGTTTAACAATCTTGCTGACAGCGCATCTAGATCCTCGTGCTCCATAATTTCTTCAGCCAGCCACTGCCACTGGCGCTCATTCCCCCATTCTGGCCTGAGTCTGGTAAAATCATGAGCCTGCTCTTTTAAAAACTCATAACCATTTTGATAAACCCGGACTTCAAAATTTCCCATTCGACCGCTTAAATATGCAGCACATCGGGTAACGAGGATAAACTCGTCCCGACCTCCTCGTTCCCAGGTTTCCAGATATGCTTTTATGCCCATAGCTGTTTTACCGACATCCCTTTTCAACTTAAAAGGTAGAACCAATACCTCCATTTTGCTGCTGCCTTTTAAGGAAAGAACCTCTGGTAGCGTTCCTTGCCGGGCACGGGTAACCTTACTCATTTCGTTTTCAAAAATATCGTTAACTCCCAAAAGGGGAATATAAACTCTTTTGTTACCTAATTCTTCCCAGATAGCCAACTCTCTTAAAACCGCCCGGAACCCTCCGTTAAAACGCAAGCATTCCGCCAACGGCAAAACCAAAAAGTTTCCGGTTTTTTCCTTAAGCAAGGGGATAATCTCCCCCAGATAAGGAAAGGTATCCTGGTCAGCACACAAAGGAGAGAGAACAAAAACCTCGTCAACCACCAACCGCAAGCCCTCTACAAGCTTTCGCCAGGCGTCCAAACCCTGGACAAGAATAAATCGTACAGGATAACGGGTAATCTCTTTTGCTTCTTGTCTTAAAGAATCTAACAGAGGATCAGTCGCATTAAACCCTTGCATATACTCCTACCTCCCTGGACCGGCAAAGGATAGCCGCGAAGATTAATCATCCTTTAAATTCTCATTTCCGGCGATAATTTCTTCGCCCCTGCGCAACAAAAGATTTCCCACTAAAGGATTCTTTGCCAGCTCTTTAAGCATATTTTTAACCTGGGTCTCCGGCATATTATCTATTTTACTCAAAACTTTCCGAAAAGCCTTTCTCTGATAAAACTCATTAACCCAACGTTTGATCAGGTTGTTTACTTCATTTAATCTTTCGTGCCAGTTGAAAACATCTTCTCCTAAATTAACGAAAAGAAATTGCTTTAAGTCTTCAACGTCATCCACTACCTGGATAAGTTCTTTGTAATCCTTTACCATAAAGGATACAAACTTATCGTTGGCAAAATCTTCCTG
>DPKX01000036.1:1007-3355 GCA_003542295.1 Candidatus Atribacter hydrocarboniphilus | reverse complement strand
AGAAAAGCAAGCGGTGTCCATTTTTATTTGACTTTTTTATCAAGTATTTTGGAGAAGAACCTAAAATCTTTTGTAGGGGCTTGATTGATCATGCCCGTGGATTTTCAGGATAGACCCTCATGCCACTTTTGTGGCACCAGATGATGATGAAAACCCAAGATTCGACGTGCCATGGCATGTCGCTACATTAATTGGGCGCAATACATTGCTCCACTGCGATTTTTTTATTCTTTGGTAGGGGCTTGATTTATCATACCCGTGGATTTTCAGGATCGTTATTGATAAATAAGATATTTTTTTCTCTCTTTTTTAAAGTTTTCCAAAGGTTCCCAGTATGCTTTTTTTAAATCTTGATAGGGAACATCATTTTCTATTAATTGACCAATTGAATCTGTCCCCATAATTTTATCGAACATGGTTAGTTCATTTACGCTTTTTGGTACGGGATAAGCAATCAATTTATGGGAACAGGATAGAATGCATAAACCGGTAGAGACTGGCTGAAAGGCTCTCATATCGGTGATAAAAAGACGTACTCCACCGAACTCTCCCTTGGTTTCAGGAACAAAGCGAACTCCTGGAAGATTAATCTGCTTCAATTCTTGAGCAAAAATTTGGGAATCAATGCCTTTTCCTCCAACCCATTTAAAATAATCACCTTGTCGAATTCCTGTGCCTTCACCCAAACCTGTAGCCATATATAATAAAGCCGAAAAGAAATCAGGAATCATTGGTGAAGTGGGAACCCAATAAAGACCAGTATCGGGAAACATCATATCTCGAGTATACCCCTCCATGGGCACAACGATCAGCCTCGCTCCAATATGACGATTAAAATAACGGGCTAATTCACCAACTGTCATACCATGTGCCATAGGAAGGATATCAACGCCAACGAAGGACAGAAAGTCCTCTTCAGAAACCGGTCCATCAACGATTAATCCTCCCAAAGGATTAGGACGGTCTAAAACAATGACAGTTTTACCATTTTCCTTGGCAGCCCACATACAATAATTGAGCGTAGATATATAGGTGTAGGTACGAGCTCCAATGTCTTGGATATCATAAAGGAGGAGGTCAATGTTTTCTAACATCTTGGGAGTTGGCTTCCTCGTCGGTCCGTACAGGCTGTAAACGGGAATTTTATATTGATCATGAAGGTAGGATTCAACGTATTCACCGGCTTTGGCCTTGCCGTCTAATCCGTGTTCGGGTGCAAATAAAGCTACCAGATTGGTTTGATGATTATTCGCTAAAAGTGCTGCAGTTGATTCAAATTGGCTATTCAATCCGGTGTGGTTGGTAATAAGTCCAATCCGTTTTCCTTTAATGAGGTCGAAATGTTTTTCAAAAAGGACTTCGTTTCCCAATTTGGTTTTAATGTTCTCATCATAGACATGAGACGTTAAAATATTCACAAGGATGATAAATATACCAATGAGAGTAATCAATTTTATAATTTTCTTCATATTTTTATCTTATATTTTTTCAGTAAGATAAACAATACTCAGCTATTTTTAATGCTTTGTCACACCGACTTTTTTCACACAAAAAAATATTTTTCCAATCTCTTTTTTTCATCTCGACTTTTCGTTATAATTCTCACAATTATATAAAAATAGGAATTGGAATCACGCACGATACGAGGCAGAAAATGTGTTTGAAATATTGGTAATTGCTTTTGGACTTGGCCTGGATGCATTTTCGTTGGCTGTAGCTTTTGGAATGTGTCAGAAAGTATGTACCCTCAACACTAGATTTCGTTTATCTCTGTCTTTTGGTCTCTTCCAGTTTTTTATGCCTCTGGCAGGTTTTTATGCCGGGCTTAGGGTTGCCCGATTTACTGAAGCTATTGACCACTGGATTGTTTTTGCGATATTAATCTTCGTTGGAGGAAAAATGATATATGAAGCTCTGAATAAGGACAATAATGAATCAATGGTTGATATTAGCCGGGGGGTTCCCTTGCTGATAGCTTCGGTTGCTACCAGTATCGATGCCTTAGCTGTCGGATTTTCTTTTGCACTACTAAAGGATGGGATTCTTATTCCTGCAATTATTATCGGTGTCGTTGCTTCAATTATGACTTTTGTGGGAGTTACCTTTGGTCATCGGGTGGGAAGAAAATATATTTCGAAACCAGAAGTTGTTGGTGGAATAGCAATCGTAATAATTGGGTTTAAAATCCTTTTGGAACACTTTATTAACTGAGGAAACCAATCTTTAAAAATTTGCTGACAAGGACGATGAGAAGAATGAATGAAAAATGCATTTTTGGTCCAGTTCAATCAAGACGTTTAGGCATGTCACTTGGTATAAATTTAACTCCCTATAAAACTTGTAGTCTC
>DPKX01000036.1:0-979 GCA_003542295.1 Candidatus Atribacter hydrocarboniphilus | reverse complement strand
AAGGATTATATACCTATTGAACAGGTTAAGAAAACTTTAAAAAGGTATTCGGGAAGTTCATTGTTTCGATCGAAACCTCCAAGCTGTGTTACTTTTGCCGGATTTGGAGAGCCAACCCTGCATTCTGGATTTGGATCAATCGTTCAATTTGCAAAAAGAACCTTTCCTGATCAACATCTGGTTCTCATTACCAATGGAACACTTTTCCCTACTCACCCCGAGCTTTTTCAAGAAGTTCAACCGATAGACATCATTCTTCCTTCGCTGGACGCTGGAAGCGAAGAAGTTTTTAAAAAGATTGACCAACCTCATCCCTCAATAACCTTAGCTTCTTTAGTCGAAGGATTAATCCATTTGCGAGAAAACTATCACGGACAAATATGGTTGGAGATATTTATTGTTGAGGGGATCAATGATAGCGAATCCGAGCTCTCCCTTATGCGAGATGCCATAAGCCGCATTTCACCCGACCGAGTTCAATTGAATTCCTTGGACCGAAATCCTGCCGAAGATTGGGTCAATTCAACCTCTCCTCAGAGATTAATTACCATTGCCGAGTTCTTAGGAGCCGAACTCATCTCGAAAAATTCTATTAATATTCAAGTTGACGCCTTGGTGTAGGAACTGAAGTTTTTTGAGATGGAAATGAGTCTGCTCCACCATCAAATATCTTTACCTTTGGTGAATTGGTTTGATACTCATCAAAGGAAACTTCCCTGGCGTGAGGAATATTCTCCATATTCAGTATGGATTTCTGAAATCATGCTCCAGCAAACCCAAGTCGACCGGGTAATTCCTTACTATCTCCGCTGGATGCAACGATTCCCTACCCTTGAATCAGTATCAATAGCTTCTTATGATGAGTTGTTGAGGTTTTGGGGGGGATTGGGATACTATTCCCGAGTGAAATCTATACATAAAACTTCGAAAATTATTTTAGGTCAATATGGTGGCCATTTTCCCAAAAACCACGACGAGC
>DPKX01000176.1 GCA_003542295.1 Candidatus Atribacter hydrocarboniphilus | reverse complement strand
GG
Source organism: Candidatus Atribacter hydrocarboniphilus (assembly GCA_003542295.1). GTDB lineage: Bacteria > Atribacterota > Atribacteria > Atribacterales > Atribacteraceae > Atribacter > Atribacter hydrocarboniphilus. The sequence goes on along the minus strand of DPKX01000176.1, from coordinate 4,072 downwards.
ACGACATCAGGAAACTTGTCAAGGCGTGTGATAACCAGCGGGACCGCGCGCTGATCATGCTCCTCTGGGATTCCGGTGCACGGATCAGCAAGGTACTCTCCCGGAATGTCGGTCATGTAGAGATAGATAAGTACGGTGCTGTCGTTATTGTCGAGGGAAAGACAGGCAGGCGACGGCTTCGGCTCATTGACGGTGTCCCTGATCTCCAGCTCTGGCTGCAGATGCACCCCTATCGGTCCGATCCATCCGCTCCGCTCTTTCTCACGAATACACGTTATGGAGTGGGACGTAAGCGGCTCAACCTCAGGACGGTCGAGAACCGGCTGAAATATTTGAAGAGAAGTTGAACATGGTGAAGCCTACAAATCCCCACGCCATAAGGCATGGGCGGCTAACCGATCTCGCCAAGCAGGGATTCTCAGAGATGGAACTCCGCTTGATCGCCGGGTGGGAGAAGAGCAGTGCGATGCCCGAGGTATACGTTCACTTGAGTGGAGGGGATATTGAGCGGAAAATGCTCCAGAAGGCCGGCTTCGTGGAGGGCGATTTCAAGGAGGCCCAGGTGCTCGCCCCAAAGGACTGTCCCAGGTGCGGAATGAGGAATTCCTGGGATGGGATCTACTGTTCGAAATGTTCGATGGTATTGGATTCAAAAAGTGCATTGATGATTGATGAATCGGTAGCTGTTCCCAAGGAGAGCTCAGAGTATGAGAATATTCTGGCTGCACTGAGGAGGGATTTGGGGATAAATGGTACTATCAAGTTATAAATTGGTAGAAAAAATGATTTGACACCGGATGATAGAATGCTATTCGACATTAAGAAAAAAAATGCAGATGAAAAAGAACCTGAATTTAAAGAATATGAATTGAAGTATCCGAATCCTCATATTTTTATTATTGATGTCGAAAAGAGTATTTCAGATGGTTTAGCTGAAATTGGATTTAATGTTAAAAACGGGTCTTTAGGTACCCCAGTTAAAGTGCCAAATTTAAAAGAATTCCAATATCATCGTTGTCTTTCTAATTTTTCTTTTCCCTCCAATTTACATGAGTTTGAGATTGTTGTGATAGATCTCCAAGAAAAAGGACGGCTTAAGGACTATATCGCAGGTGAACATCAGAGAGAGATATCCGTAGGGTCAAAATCAGTTTATATCAGGAGTGCTTATCCCGAAACGTTGTTTAATCCGAAACCATATGGTGCTGCTAATCTTCACAATGATATTGAAGCAATTTTGAAGAAAGGGGGATTAATCATTGTTTTTGCCTCAATAAGTTATTCAATCAAATATCATTTTGTAAACATAACCTCAAGAGGAGATCAAGAGGGGGTTTCTAGAGACTATTGGATCTATAATTTTTTACCAATTCATCCAAATTTTGAAAACAAACAAGGAGAGAAAATTAAAGTCGAAGATTCTGCGGGTATTTTAAAGCCATTTTTTAAGAGATATTTTGAAGAATCTAGTAAGGGAGCCCATTATGAAATAATCTTTAAATTGAGAGCTGATGATGAGATAATTCCTCTATTAAAAAATGCTTCAGATGAAATCGTTGGGTACTATCAAAAATATAAAGGTGGCTCAATAATTGTATTACCCCAGTTAGAAGAGAAAAATGAGTTTCTAAAAGAGTTTTTCCTTAATGAATTACCGTCTATTTGTCCTTTTCTATTTCCATATCAAACAAAATTTCAATGGCTTGAAGCCGAGCCTTATTGTCTCCCTAACGAAGTTGAATTGTTAGAGAAAAGGACGTCGATTGTTGAAGACTATAATCATAGGTTACGGGAAATCGAAAAAGAAATCCTGGAAAATAAAGAAAAATTTAGTTGTCTCCATGGGTTGCTAACGAAAAGCGGTATTGATTTGGTGACAGACGTTGGTACTTATTTCAGCTGGTTGGGATTTGAAAATGTAAAATTAATGGATTTTGAAAAAACCGGTGGATTACTTGAAGAAGACATCCAAATCGAATTTGATCGCGGCCTACTTGTTATTGAAGTAAAAGGAATTAGTGGCACATCTAAGGATGAAGAATGTAGCCAAATAAACAAAATAAAATTTCGAAGAGCAAAAGAACGAGGAAAATTTGATGTTTTTGGGCTTTATGTTGTGAATCACCAAAAACATTTACCTCCGTTAGAGCGAGAAAATCCTCCTTTTAAAGAAAATCAAATAAGAGATGCAATTAATGAAGAAAGAAGCTTATTATCGACTTGGCAGCTTTTTAATTTATTCTTTTCTATAAAAACAGGGGCCATTTCTAAAGAAGAGGCTAGAACTTCGTTATTGAATTTTGGATTGATTACTTTTTACCCCACTGCCATTCAAGAGATTGGAAAACCAGTAAATGTATTAAAAGAAGGAAAAGTGATTCTGCTTAATACTCCAATCCCAATTTCAACATCAAATAAAATTATTATAAAAAGAGGGGATCGATATTTGGTTGCAAAGATACTTGAAATGCAATTACATGATAAAATTATCAATTCAATCGAAAAAGGAGAAGTTGGTATAAAAATTGATTTTGATGCTAAAAAAACTGATGTCATTTATATAAAATAGTCCTTACTTTTTCCATCCCCCTCCCCCTTCTTTCACCGGGCGGGGTTCCCGCTTATCTCCCCCTCCTCGCAATTCTGGGGCATGCAGGGCAACCAGGATTCTCCTGATGATGTTCTGCACAGGAGAAACAAATGAAAGAAATCACCCAGGAAGTCCTCGACCACCTCCCCGACCCGATCGCCAGACTGGTCTGGGAGAAGTGGATCGCGGAAGGTACAGCCAGATTAATATCATCTGGAACCGAGGTGCAAAGTTGCAGAGCACAATAGATGGCAGCCCCCTGTACACTGGTCGTCTTCCCGGTCCCGGGCAGTCCCCGTAGAACGGTGTTCAGCGGCCGCGATCCCTGCAGACCTGGACTTAGGGAGAACGCCAGTTCACGGAGCGGGGCCTCCCGGTATTCGTACTGGTCCGGGATATGGTCGATTTCAAAAACATCCCTGTCCCGGAAGAGCTTCTGGTCCGCCATGAGATATTGGTATTTCATGAAGGGATCGTTCGGTAAAGGAGCTATAAAGGTAAAATCCGCGGTGGGTGAAAGTTGGAATGAGGAGGATCTTTTCCGACTTCGGTAAAATTAATTCAAATCCTCATCGTTCTCTACAAGCTTGGGTGAATACTTTCTATGAAATTCCCTTTCTAATAGTTTTGCACCTTCAAAATCACCTTTGTCCTCCAATTCATAGGCCTTATCTGCCATTTCCAAAAAAGCGTCGTGTTCTTCTCTATATTTCTTATATCCTTCCTGATCTCTCCTCCACAGCTCTCCTTTCGGGGTTTTTTGAAAACATTCCCAACAGGAAGGAAAATGGATCTTTTTTGAGTTTTTCTTACAAATCGGGCAAATATCGCGTCCATTATGAGTTAAGAAATGGCATTTTTTACAGAGAACGACACAGTTTTTAAATTGCAGATATTCTTCTTGAAAAAATGAATCCCTTTGAGATTCAACGATACTTTCAATTTCATTCTTGTTATTGGCTAAAAATTTTTTAAAATCTTCTTTGCTCACTCTATCACTAGGAACAATTACCGGTACCTCAAATTGATGACCGCATCTAATACATTTAAAAATTGGCTTCACCGTTTTTCTTCGATAAATCGATTGATATTTACAAGCAGGACAGGCGTTCTTATATTCTGGTTCTATTTCCTTTGATTCAATAGATTCCCGAATTAATGTTGAGGCTACCGCCCTGAAATGTGCATCAAAGTCAGGCAATTTACGGAGATGGTGAATTACAAGACTTTCATCCGAGCCACATTTTGAACACACTTTATCCTTCAAATATTCTGATCGAGCTTTTTTCCATGCTGCCGTTTGCCATGGTTTTTTTGAATGAATCGGAAAATCTTCATCATTATCGAATGATTCCATGTTCTTCTCAACACATCTTTCCATTTCACTCGTGATAAAAATCGCCCCTTGATACAGTCACGCCCATATACTCCTTTTTTATTTATATACTCACGTCTATCCGAGATCCCGGGAAATCCGTAGAC
>DPKX01000174.1 GCA_003542295.1 Candidatus Atribacter hydrocarboniphilus | reverse complement strand
GCTCTACCAACTGAGCTACTTCCGCCTCTCAAACTACAATGGTGCCGAGACCCAGAATTGAACTGGGGACGCATGGATTTTCAGTCCATCGCTCTACCATCTGAGCTATCTCGGCACTCATTTGGCGGGGTCGACGGGATTTGAACCCGCGGTCTTCAACGTGACAGGCTGACGTGTTTGGCCAGGCTACACCACGACCCCGCTCATTTTTACTTCGGATTCAGGATACCTCCCTCACCCGAAAGCAATTAACATTTTAATAGGTCAAAAGGCTTTTGGCAAGTCTTTCTTGAAAATATTCAGGAAAAGCTTTATTAATTTTCCTGAATAACCTTATTATAACCATCGGAACTTAACAATTGCCCAACTTCTTCCGGTTGAGTCGATTGAATAACACAAATCCATCCTTTTTCATAAGGACTTTGATTAATAACCTCTGGTTTATTTTCAAGGAGAGAATTCACTTCAGTTATAACACCAGAAATTGGTGAATAAAGGTTGGATACAGTTTTAATCGATTCAACATCACCGATTTTATCTCCCTTTTTAACCGTTAGGTTCGGTTTTGGCAACTCAACATACACAAGGTCCCCTAATTCTTCCTGAGCAAAATCAGTGATGCCACAGCGATAAACACCATTTTCCTCTTTTACCCACAAATGCTCGGGAGTATACAATAAATCTTTGGGAATATTCATATGAAACCTCCTCGTTTTGGCCAGATGTTCAATCCAAATAACTATTTAAAATAGATGTAATGAAGATCCAAAGACAGAATCGGCAGCTTCCATAATGGTTTCAGTAAGAGTGGGATGAGGATGAATGGTATGGGCGATCTCTTCGGGAGTCGATTCCAGTGCCATTGCCAAGGTTAGTTCACCGATGAGATCAGATGCGTGAGGCCCAATTATATGAGCGCCTAAGGTCTCACCAGTTTTTTGGTCGGCAATAATTTTAACAAACCCTTCGGTTTCTCCTTCAATCAAGGCTTTCCCAACTGCCCGGAAAGGAAACTTTCCAACTTTCACATCGAATCCTGAGGCAATCGCTTCATCCTCGGTTAAACCTACTGAGCTGATTTCTGGTGAACAAAAAATACAATTCGGTATGACTCGGTAATTCATGGTTACTTCTTTTCCCATTATATTATTAATAGCTACTTCTGCTTCTTTAAAAGCAACATGGGCTAAAAGATATTTCCCATTGACATCACCAGCAGCAAAAATCGATGGTACCGAAGTTTTCATTTGTAAATCGGTAGTGATCGCTTTTTGATCCATCTTTATCCCGGCTTTCTCTGGATAAAGATGGTCAGTCATTGGCACTCTTCCGGTAGTGATTAAAACATAATCACCTTCAGCCACCTTGGTCTCAGAATTTTGTTCATAGGATACTTGAAGTTTTTTATCTTTAGAAATTCCAACCACTTTAGCATTAGTATGAATCTTCATGCCTCTCTTTTCTAATATTTCAACTAAAAGCTTGACGACCTCGCTATCGGCAATGGGAAGGATATTGGGAAGCATTTCAATCACTTCAACTTGAGTTCCAAAGGTGTTGAGAATACAGGCCATTTCCATTCCGATATAACCGCCGCCAATCACGACTAATTTTTCCGGAATAGATGGTAAATCCAATATTTCATCACTATCAATGACTCCATCCAAATCCACCCCTGGAACCGGTAAATGAGCAGATTTCGAACCGGTCGCAATCAGGAAATGCTTCGCTTGAATGGTTTCTTTTTTCTTCCCTTTGGTTATAACCTCAACAGTCTGTTTATCCAAGAAGGAACCAATCCCGTCAATAACTTCTACTCCAGCTTTTTTGAGTAAAAATCGAACTCCCCCGGTTAATTGTTTAACCACTTTATTCTTCCGAGCCACGACTCGACCCCAGTCTACTCCATCTACTTTTACCTGAACTCCAAATTCTGCAGCTCGTTGACTGAGGTGAAAGACTTCTTGTGACCGAAATAACGCTTTAGTTGGAATGCAACCTCGATTGAGACAAGTTCCTCCAATATCCCGACTTTCAATCAAAAGAGCTTTTATTCCTTTTTGACCTGCACGAATAGCTGCCGCATAACCTGCCGGCCCACCTCCAATAACCACCAGATCGGTTTGTTTCATTCTTAACCTCCAATTATGATCTTCATCAATCCTGGAAAATCAGTAACCATTAAGGAGTTTAAAGATAATATTAAACAACTCAGAAATTATCGTCACCTAAAAAGTCATTATCAGCCATAACTTTTTGAAGTCATGGAATTGTTCATCTACTAAAGAAGTTGCCACTCTGAGGCTTCGAATTTTAAGCCGTTAAGACTTCAACTTTTCTTCTTCAAGATTTATTTTTTAAATAATCATCAATGGCCCGAGCTGCTTTTTTCCCGGCTCCCATTGCTGAAATAACTGTCGCAGCACCAGTCACAATGTCACCCCCAGCATAAACCCCCGGTATGCTGGTTGCACCAGTCTCTTCGTCAGCTTCAATATATCCTCGTTTATTGAGTTTTAACTCCGGTAAAGTTTCAAGGAGCAAAGGATTTGGCCCTTGTCCAATAGCCACGGCCACCGTATCAGCCGGGATAACAAATTCCGAACCCGGAACTGGAATCGGTCGTCGTCGACCACTTTCGTCCGGCTCTCCTAACTCCATTTGAATACATTCTATACCGGTAACCCATTTGTTTTCGTTCCCAATAAATCGAGTTGGATTGGTGAGAATGATGCAGTTTATGCCTTCTTCTTCGGCTCGTTCAATTTCTTCAATTCGTGCGGGCATTTCTTTTTTTGTCCTTCTATAAACCAAACAAACTTCTTCAGCGCCCAATCGAAGTGCGGTTCGTGCCGAATCCATAGCAACATTGCCGCCACCTATAACCGCTACCCGGCGACCAACTTTAGTGGGAGTGTCATATTCCGGAAATCGAAAAGCTTTCATGAGATTAGAACGGGTTAAAAATTCATTCGCCGAATATATTCCATTTAAATTTTCACCGGGAAGATTCATGAAATGGGGTAATCCAGCACCGGTTCCAATAAAAAAGGCTTCAAAGCCTTCTTGGAGTAAATCATCAAAAGTTAAGGTTTTTCCGATCACCACGCTTAATTCTAGTTCAACACCCAAGGATTTGACATAGTCAACTTCTTGGGCAACGATTGCCTTGGGAAGACGAAATTCTGGAATGCCATATATTAAAACTCCTCCGGCTGAATGGAGCGCTTCAAATATCGTTACTTTATGTCCCATTTTGGCACAATCTCCAGCACAAGTAAGACCAGCTGGTCCTGATCCTATAATTGCTACCTTTTTCCCATTTTGAGCTGGTACTTTTGGTACCTCAATACCTTTTTCTCTTTCATGATCAGCTAAAAATCTTTCTAAATAACCAACCGCTATCGGTTGCCCTTTTTTCCCCAGAACACATAAACTCTCACACTGTTCTTCTTGAGGACATACTCT
>DPKX01000196.1:291-3276 GCA_003542295.1 Candidatus Atribacter hydrocarboniphilus | reverse complement strand
TAATTATTTTATGATTTTAACCGATATAATAATAAAACAGTAATTATATTTAGGAGGTGATTTAATGTTTCAAAAAACTCGTATTCTCATTCTTATTGTTAGTTTGGTAGCAGTGTTTACATTATTGCTTGGATGTACTCCGCCCTCACCAACACCAACACCGACACCACCTGATGATATTGACAGGGCTCGGGATCTGGCTATTGCGAAAGCAAACGATGCTGGAAACGTGGTTCCAACCAATATTACTAGTTGGACCTGGCAAATTATACCGGCATCAATGCCAGGTGGGACTGCAGCGGTGAAATACCATGGTATTTCAAATGGAGACTGGTATATTGATGTTAGCTATACTACTGGTTTAGCACTTGAGTATACCGATTATGATGTAAAAATCCAATTTGATGGAATGCCAGCTATTTGGACTGGAACCATTACCTACGAAGATCTTTACTTACTCTATTAAGAACATGGAAGTTTAATTTTGAGGTGTTTTATTGGTTTATAATATCAGTATAAAAAAGCCTGGGAGATGCAATTCCCCAGGCTTTTTTATACTAAACGGATTAATGCGCTTTAATGTATTGATATACAGCACAGTTATTAAGCTGCCCCTCAACTTTTTGGCGAATCTCTTCTTTATCTTTTAGCAGATAATTTTGATTAAAAAAGGACCAAGCGTTTTCTTCTTGATTTACGTAAATATATGGAATAACAACCTGAAGAACGCTCGAGAGGTATTCTCCAGTGCTATCGTCATAAGAATCTGGGTTGGCTTTTACTTTGGATGTATATTCTTGGCAATATTGAATATTCTCTTCAATATCCTTTAAAAGATAATCGGCAAAAAGGGGATTGGCTGGAACAAATTGATTTGAAGATTCGTCAAAAGCAAATACCACTGCTGGTAAAGGTGAATAGGCATGAGGTATGCGATCAAAATAATCGAAAGTTAACAAAGTTTGAATAAACTCAGAATTCCCATCCTTATCAAGATCTTCTATCACTATTCCATACCCAACCGGATATTTTTGACTATCGTAAAGAATGGATATGGGAGAAGTTAGCTCAATAATCCAATCGCTCCAACAGCAATGAGCACCGCCAGAAAACTGCTCGACAACCAATTGTTTATCCCGGTTAACAATGAATGGGTAAAGACCGAAAATGGTCATATCTTCAAGATAACCGTTTTCAAAGCGCATAATAACTTCGTTATATTTTTTCAGGACTGCACTCCATTGTTCATCTTGGGGGCCAGGGATTTTTTCTATCGTATAACCATTCAAGGTAAGCGATTTTGTATTATTAAATATCTTATCAAGTGTATTGATCTCCTGTCCAAAAGCGGTTTCTCCCCAGAACCCCATGGTAGCACAAAAAATCAAAATGGAAACCAATATGAATAGAGGTTTTTTCATTTATGCGCTCCTTATTAATTCTTACCTTTTTTAGCTTGGTTTAACCAATATTGGGCATTTTTATCCTGGGGTTGCATGGTGAGATACCTTTCCAAGCTTTTCACTGCAGCGGCATAATCCCCATTTTTCAATTGACTTATTCCGAGCCAATAATAAGCGACCTCTAAGTTGGGATTTTCTTTTATTGCGGCTTCAAAAAGTTGAATGGCTGGTATATATTGGTTTTGAAGATAAGCGTTTTGGGCTTGTTCATATATTTCCCAAGCTTCTTTTCCGTATAATTTCCAATTTTGCATTTTGTTGAGGAAATATTGAGCTTGGGTATTGCTTGGATCTAGTTGAATTACCTTTCTCCAAGCCCAAATGGCTTCATCAACCATGTTGTTCTCTTGATAGGTTCGAGCTAACCAATACCATGCTTTAGTAAAATTTGGCTTAGATGAAGTTGCATCAATAAAAAATTGAATAGCATCACCATAGCGGCCAGCTTGATAAAGATTATATCCTTGGTCAAACATGGTTTGAGCATAGCCTTCAACAGCATTCTGCTCCCCATAGTCAAGGTCAACTGTATCGAGAGCATAAACCATTCCGGAGAATGTAAAAAATAATATAAATATACTTAACAAAAAGTAAAAACCAACATTCCTGTTCATGATATTTAATCTCCTTTCGAAAGATATCTTTAAAATATTAGCATATTTTATGGTTTTGAAACTAAAAACCAAATTTTTGTTTTATTTATTTCAGATTATAAAATTGCTTTAACTGGAAATTTAAAAAACAACTTTTTTTATTGATTTTTTCTGAATGAATTATTAAATATTATCGACTCGTTTTTTATTTGTACAATAGAAGCATTTGAGAAAAAAACTCGTACTCAGAGAAAAAAAGAAAATTAAATATGATTCTAATTGGAATATTACTTTAAAAGTGATATTATAGCAATGGTTTAATAGCATAGGAGGTCAATTGAATGAAAAGAACTTATTGGATAGTAATGATTATTTCTGTTTTATTACTTACTCTTACTATGTCTGGCTGCTTATGGAAGGCTCTCAGCAGTGGTTCGAGCAGCTCAACACCAACCCCATCTCCTACAGCAACACCATCGCCCTCACCTACTGTTACTCCGGCTTGTACAACCTGTGACCCATGTACAANNGTCCAACTCCAACTCCAAGCTGTACGACCTGTCCAACTCCAACTCCAACCTGTTCTACTTGTCCAACTCCAACTTGTGGACCTTGTCAGTTATAATCCATGAACTTTATATACCTAACTCCAACTTGTGTTTATCGGATGGATGCCTTTTAAATTAATTAAAATACTTGAATTATTGACTAAATCTAGGATAGACCAATCTGCTTCGTAGTGGTATCAACTATGTAAGCGATGATGGTATATCCTTTTTTATTTTTAAATCCTTTCGTTTTTCGATGTTGGTGGTTATTCTTTGACATTTTTAAGAATAGACCTTCATGCTGCTATGCCGTACCAGATGAGGATGAAAGCCCAAGATTCGACATGCCATGGCATGTCGCTACATGAATTAAAGAATGGG
>DPKX01000196.1:0-230 GCA_003542295.1 Candidatus Atribacter hydrocarboniphilus | reverse complement strand
ATGCTGCTTTGGCAGCACCAGATGAGGATGAAAAGACTGATTCAAGAATCAATCTCTCCTGATATCCAAAGGAAGATGAAAAATAAAAAAGAGTATACTGAAGAGATTGCCACGTCACTCCGTTCCTCGCAAAGACATTCAACCTTTAACATTTGTTCCTTTTTTTGCTAATTCATCAGCATGCTGGTTCCATTGATCGCCAGAATGACTTTTTACTTTTTGCCAATGAA
>DPKX01000210.1:4206-4762 GCA_003542295.1 Candidatus Atribacter hydrocarboniphilus | reverse complement strand
TAGGCAAGACCAAGATTATAATGGGTATTGGGATTATCAGGTTTTAATTCCAGAGATTTTTTATACACTTCTATAGCCTTTTCGGATTGATCCTGGTTATAATAAAGAACTCCGAGATTAGTATAGGCGTTCACATAATCGGGCTTAATAGATATGGCTTTCTGATAAGCTAAAATAGCATCATCAAATTGCTTTAGATTTTCATAACAGAGACCGAGATTATAATAATTGTAAGGATTGGTTGAGTCTAAAATTAGAGACTTTTTATAGTTATCAAGAGCATTTTGAAATTGACCCAGATCAAAAAAAAGATTTCCAAGATTATTGTAAGCATTCACGTAATCTGGCTTAATGCGGACGGCTTCCTGATAAGCATGAATAGCGTTATCATATTGTTTTAGATTTTCATAGGATAAACCCAGGGTATTGAGAATAGCTGGGTCGCTAGGTTCTAATTCAAGGGATTTTTTAAAGGCATCCACAGCTTTTTGGTATTGTTCCTGGTCAAAGTATAGATATCCAATGTTGGCATGAGCTTTGATGTAATCTGGCTTGA
>DPKX01000210.1:0-4116 GCA_003542295.1 Candidatus Atribacter hydrocarboniphilus | reverse complement strand
GCTTTTTTAAAGGCATCCACAGCTTTTTGGTATTGTTCCTGGTCAAAGTATACAAACCCCATGTTGCTATAGGCATCAACATAATTTGGATCTAATTCAACAGCTTTTTGGTAAGCAACCAGCGCTTCATCCAAACGAGCGAGGTTTTCGTATGCAAAGCCCACAAGATTATAAGCCGTCGAATATTCTTTTTTAGGAAGGAGCTTATCGGATAATTCATCGACCGCTTCTTGATAAAGCTTTAACTGAACATAACAATACGCCAGTTGACCATAGGCAAAACCAAAATCCGGTTGAAGAGCAATTGACTGCTTTAAAAGAGCAATAGCTTTTTGGAAGTCACCTTTTTCAATATGAACCGCAGCTTCAATAGAAAGGTCATCCGAGCTAATTTGGGTAGAAGCAGTGGGTTGTAACAATTCAGTTGGTTGCGGAGTTGACGTAATTTGAGGCGTAGGTGTTGGTTGAGCTATTGGAGAAAATGAAGGCAAAGTCTCTTCTTTTCTCCAGGTTAAATTTTTAAAGAGAGATAAAAGCCAAGTTTGAGCAGATTGATAATTGTCAGCAGGCAACCATACCGATATCACTACTAAGGTACCTTCATAAACCGCCAAAAGCTCGGCACGTTTTTGATTCTGAGCCAAATACGAATAAAGGGTGAGCTTTACCGGATTCCCCTGAACATCCAATTGACTGGTTCCGTGAGCTTGGTATTCCCCCGTCTCAATCCGCTGATCATATTCTTTGAGATAGTCTTGGTATTTTTCTGGAGTAGAAAAATTAGCAATTAAAACCTGACCACCATCGGGTGTATTGCCTACCATTCCATTGGCTTCAGGAAGGAGCCGATAAGGTTGGTTGAAGTAAAAATCTTCTTTAAAAGCATAGAGAAAATGAACTCCATCAGGAAGCTTGAAAGAAAATTTTTGATCCGGATCAGAATAAGAACCATCAATTATTGGTGTTTTCCCTTCCCAATTGATTCCTTTAAAAAGCTCTAATAACCAGGGGCTGGAAGGTTGATAAGCTGCAATTGGAAGATCAATAACCACTAATGCAATATCAATTCCCTGATAGGTTGTAACAATGGTGAGGAGCTCATCCTGTTCAGTTTTTCTCGAATAAATTCTGATATTTCCAGTTTTACCGTTAGAGGTAATCGAACTTTCTCCCCGTAAAACCATTTCTGCTATATGCTGAGAGAGGTAAAACTGCAAGTCTTGGGAAGATGGGAAACTACGTACTTCTAAATAGGCTTGTTCATTGGGGGTGCTGTAGTTTGCACCAATCATACCCCTATCTGCTACATAAGTCGAAAAAACAAACCCAGTTGGGAAATTAAGGGTGAATTTTCCTGATGGATCGGTATAAACCATAGAAGGAAGAGCATGGGTTGGATCAGGAGTAGGGGTGATCTCCAGCGTTATTATTCCTGTAGGCAATGGAGTGGTAGTTATTTCAACGTTAGGTGAAGGTGCAGTTTCTATATCGGGAGAAACCATTGGCTGTGCACTCTCTACTCCACTCATTTCAGCCAATTGTCGTAATACCGCAGTTCCTTTAAATCGTTCTAACTCCAGGGCATAATCAATTGCCCTTTTCCCCTCCTCGCTGATGACGGAGACATCGGCCCCCGAATCGAGTAATAATTTAGTAATATTTATATTGGAATTCATACTTATTGCCCCCATCAAGGGCGTCACATTCTTTGGTCCAATTTGATTAATATCAGCTCCATTTTGAATCAAGCTATGAATTACACTTTCATTGCTGTTCATCATTGCTGCCCAAAATAATGCCGTGAAACCATTTTTATCTTTTAACCGAACATCGGCACCCTGATTAATTAAAGTTTGAATAATTTCAGCGCCATGGTTCTCATTATTTTTAGCTGCCCAGATGAGAGGTGAAAAACCATATTCTGACTCTACATCATTAATGTATAATTTAGCTCCGTGCTCAAGCAAATAGGAAACTAAATCCTCATCACCGGTATCAGCTGCTACCATAAGAGCTGTCATGCCTTGCCAATTAGCAAGATTAACCTGAGCACCAGCTTCGACCAAAAGAGTAACAATCTCTTGCCCTGATTCATTGAGCATCGCACTCATTAAAGGAGTCCACCCTAACTCTTCATCTTGGCAGTTAATATCTGCTCCGTTCTTAATCGCTTTTTGAACATCTTGGGGAGTTCCATACTCACAGGTAAACTGAAAATCAAAACACGATAAACTATCGTTTAACTCGGTTTGACGATTCTCATCATCACTGGAAACTGAAGATGTCTTCTCTTCGGTTAGATCTATTTCGTTTATTGGAGAAGAAGGAGTCTGAGCCATACTAAAGATTGATTGTGAACTGAAAACAAAAAATATAACGAAAATCCAGATAACAAAGAGTTTCATTTTCATAGATATCCCTCTTTTTTGTTAGTTTGTTTAAGTCAAAAAACTTTATAGCAACTGTTTGACTTATAAAAGAATAATGAGTGGTTAGCTGAGGGTTTTATGGAGAAAAAGTCATGTTTTAAACATAAAGTTATCATAAGAAGTCTTTGTAAGTTTCCCCTCTTTTTTATTATATCTCAAATTTAAAAAGGTGACGATAGAAGTTAATTACTTTTTAAAAACCAGTAGTTGATTTTAGACATTGTATCAAACTTATGTGATGAATTTTGTCACTATCAATATTTTAATCCAAACTAATCCTGGTGGATACTGACGCTTTTGGGGATAATTGAAAAAACCATTATCCCCAGCGCTTGGATAACTCTTAAAACAAGTTATCCACCGTCTCCACCAGATGACGACAAGGGAATTCATCTTTTTTGAAAAAAAGAAGATCACCANNCGAGGTGGACTTGACCAAAAATAAAAAATCGGGTTGGCTTGCCTTGATAAGGAGGCATCAAACCCGATGGATGAGATTAAAATCAACCTCACCGTGAATATAAGCTTGCCACAAGAAAAGCTCACGGTCAATGGGGTCTTGTTTGGTCTTACCCAGCTGATCAAAGAGGTATTTTTTATTAGAAGCCCTGGAAGAACGGGAAAGGCAACGGCTCAGCCGGGTTTGCCCTGGTCGATACGTCAAAAATGGTCATCAAACTCAAGAAAAGGTGATCCGGACCGAAGGGGGGATCTTCCGCTATCATCCCCAGTAACTCAAAGATAAAAAAACCGGAAGGACCTTTCTTCCTCTGCGGGAGTGTGGATTTTCGACATCAGCCATGACCCTCCATCGTCGGGTGCAAAAAATGGGAGAGCGCTGGATCTTCCAACCGACCAGACCTTCCCCTCCCTATCGGTTCCTGATGGCAGATGGGACCGGTTTTCGACGGCAAGGAAGCCGGGGGCAAGCTTTGAAAAACGGGGAATTCCGCCTACTTTTAGCCTCAACCGGCGTGAATCACCCTTTTCAACCGATTGGGGTCGGGGTGAATAGCTCTGGGGAGAAGATTGGAGAAGAACTTACCACCCTCATCGATACCACTCACTTAGAAGTGCTGTTTGCCGATGGGGAACCAGGGATCGAAGCCCTGCTTCTTCCCGGGATGCGCTTCCAGCGTTGTCTGGTTCATGGTAGGCGGGACTTTCCTTTCCTCCTCTATGCCGATGGCCTGAAGAAAAAAGAGCAACTACCTTTCACTCAACACTTTGATTCCTTGCCAGTCTTCTCCTTTCCTCAGAAAAAACTGGAAACCCTCAATAGCCAGGTTATCCCTCAGGTTTTGGAGGCGATTGGAAAGACCAGGCAGGGATTTTTAGAACTCCTCAAAGATTCTTAACCCCGACACCTACCCCAGGAGCCGGGCCTACCTTGAGGGTCTATCCGGTCGTCTTTTCACCTTCTTCGATTGGTGGTTGGAAAAGGGAGAGGTCATACCATCAACCACCAACCCCATTGAAGGGACATTCAGTCGCATCAAAAACCGGATCCGGAGTATCGGAAGAAGATGGAGTGATCAAGGTCTACTCCATTACTTAAGAGTAGCCTTGCTGAAAATCTTCTCTCCTCAAATCTGGAAACAGTTCTGGGAAGATTTTTTCAAAGAATGCCCAGCTATTCTACTCAAAGGTATTCGCTATCATTGGAAGTGGATAGAATCAGGTATCA
>DPKX01000220.1:6740-8519 GCA_003542295.1 Candidatus Atribacter hydrocarboniphilus | reverse complement strand
GAAGGTGAGGATGAGGGTGAAAGCCTAGAATGAGACCCCTGGTTGGTTGCTCAATATGAATTACCTATAAAAAATCATTCTGGTATCTTCAGAATAGAGCAGCATTAACTTTACCAGAATTCATAATTGAAAGGATTGCAATTTGTATAAAGAATTAATAAAGGGAGTTATTGCTATTGGAAAATGTATTAAAATTTAATATCTAAAAAC
This sequence comes from Candidatus Atribacter hydrocarboniphilus, assembly GCA_003542295.1. Classification (GTDB taxonomy): domain Bacteria; phylum Atribacterota; class Atribacteria; order Atribacterales; family Atribacteraceae; genus Atribacter; species Atribacter hydrocarboniphilus. Next base: position 8,309 of record DPKX01000220.1, on the reverse strand, counting down.
CGATGCAATTATTGACTTACCTGGAATATTGTCGGCTTTTAAAGCAAAAACTGATCCACTATGTCTTAAGACTTGATTGGCACAAAAATCAAGTAAATCGGTATCACCAGGTTCATTCTTTTCATGAATAATGATTTGATTGTTATCTGGATTAAAACGCCCCCATTTTTCAATTCCAATGGCAACAAAAAGAGTATCAATTCGTCCGTGATAAGCAGCTGGAATAATATCTTCTAGTTTAATTGACGCGGTTCTTTCACCTTTTTGAAGGAGGGCTTCACATTTTTCGAGAGCTTCTCTCTGAGCTTGGTAAAAAATTGGTTCGACAATTTTCCAAACTTTTTCGTGGAGTTTGTCTTTAGTGAGATTTTCTGGATTTCCTTCAATTCCTTCTTCCAACAAATACGGGTAGGTGTTTACTTCCCGATAGATTGGGAGCAGATAATCTACACCAGCAAGAACCAGAGGGATTTTTTCGTTCCGTAGGTATTCATGAAGGGATTTATTTACCACCTGAAAATAACGTTGAATTACCTCTTTGGTATTGTAACCAGCCCCATGACCAAAAAATATTGCTGAACGATCTCCTCTGGTAGTTGGGGTACCAGTATGAAACTGTAAAAGTTTTTCCATTCCCTCTTGACGAATGACGCTGGCTAAACCTTCAGGAACTCCTTCGAGATCAATTTCATTTACTGTATATCGAGTACCTTGCATAAGTTTAATGGAATTTTGACTAATCGCTAAAATGAAAAAACGGCCATCACCCACCAAAAGAGGGAGAAGGGGTTTAATATGAAAGTGATCGGCAACAAAAACCAGTTCTTTAAAGCGATAGGGTTGACGGTAGGAATGGAAAAAATTTTTTGAAAGAAATACAGCTAAACCATCACTTTGATGTTCCCAGAAAAGACTATCTTGCTGAAATTTTTTTATTGGTGAAAGATAATCTTTTAACTCATTTTCCCGAAAACCTCGGTCAATAAGATGTTTCTCGGCAATAGATAAGAGGTTTTTAAATCGAATCGGGTTTTGTTGAGTATCACCGCTTTTTTCCATAGGAGCATAAAGGGAAACACATACGCCTTCTTGTTTCTTAAGAAGATTTTGAATATCCTCCCTGGTAATGATATTCATAACTATTCCCTCCTATTTAAAAAATTGGGGAAAAAATGCAAAAAACCATTTACATTGATGGATAATATAGGATATTTTAGTTGATGTGAATTTATACTTTTTACACTTTTCATTATTTTATCATGAGTTATGAAAAAGGGAATTTGATGATGGAGGGAATATAAATGACAGGTTATGAAAGAATTATTGCAGCTTTGGAAGGGAAAAAAACTGATATTCTTCCTTATATTGATGGATTTGACTGCCTTGAAGCTCGCTTAGCATTTTTTGGCCCACAAGTTATGTCTGGAACTTGGGATGAAATCGCCTTATTGGAAGCCGAGCTTTTTCACTCCGATTGGGTAATTGTACCCGCACCTCTCAACATTCCAGGAGGAGCTGGTATATTCTGCGACGTCTTAACTGAGGACGAAACTCATTTATTAGTAAAAA
>DPKX01000220.1:0-6687 GCA_003542295.1 Candidatus Atribacter hydrocarboniphilus | reverse complement strand
GAAAAGATACCTGAACCCAATTGGGAGGATCTAAGGAAGCGTGTAAAATCAATCAAAGAGCCGATAAAAAGGTTAAAAGATCGAGGGTATTTTGTAACCATGGAAGGGAAGGGTTCTTTTGAAGCAACTTGGATGCTCTTTCGAGGTTTAGAGAATACCTGGATGGATATCGCTTCAGAACCAGAACTGGTTAAGAAAATGTCGAGACGAGCGGTAGATGCAGTTATTAAACTGGCATTAATGGTGGTTGATGAGTGTGAAGTTGATGGTCTTTGGATAACCAACGATATGGGAACCCAGACTGCAGCATATTTTAGCCCAAAAAGTTATCAAGAACTGTTTAAAGAAAACGACAGGAGAATTGTTCAGGCTTTACATTCGCGNNGGGAAAAAGGTTATGTTTCACTCTCATGGAAATGTTATGTCCCTTTTTGAAGACTTTGTTGAAGCTGGTTTTGATTCCATCGACCCCCTGGATGTTTATGATGGAATGGATTTTCAATTCATTAAAGAAAAGTTTGGTAAAAAGGTTGCTCTCAAAGGGGGTATTAGTTGTACAATTGGACAGATGAAGAAAGAGGATTTATTGAAGCACATTCAAGATATAGTTACTATTGGTGGTGAGGATAGGTTTATCCTTTCCGGGGCTGGGGGAGTTCCTCCGGAAATGAGTCTGGAAAATTTTAATGCTTATCGTGATTTTATTCATCGAGCAAGAAGAGGTGATTATAAAAAATCCTATTAATATAAAAATAAATAAGTTAATTATCTAANNATTTCTCCTTAATCATTCAAGACTCCTTTGCCAGGTGCAATTAAATGGGAGAAGAACCAAAAATAAATAAGTTAATTATCTAATTTCTTTGTTATAATGAATTCCATACTATTGAAAGGAGGTATGCTGGAAAGTACTCTACAATGATTAAAACCCTTAAATTCGTCTAATGAGGGTGAAGAATGATAAGAGGATTTTTTAAGGAGGAAAGCAGGAATGAAAAGAATCATAGTTCTAAGTTTAATCGTCGTTAGTGTTTTGTTAATTGCTATTGTACCGGCTTTTGCAGCAGAAAAGCGATTTGATGGTGTAACATTAAAAGTCTTTGCCAACTCCCACGATCCCATGCTAAAGGCAGTAAAATGGTCAATCCCAGTAGTGAAGGAGAAATTCGGGATTGACATTTTAATGGACGAAGCCCCTTATGGAACTCAATTTGATAAAGCCATGTCGGCATTTGTGGCCCATACCGGTCAATATGACGTCATTGTTGGTGCTCATCAGTGGACAGGAGCCTGGGCAGATGGTGGTTATGTAATTCCACTGGATGATTATATAAAGAATGATCCAGAATTCGATCCATCAATTTATGTAGAAAAAGCATACCAAATAAATTCTGAGTGGAAAGGGAAACAGTATGCTCTTCCTTTCAACATGGAAGGCCGTTTAATGTTCTACCGGAAAGACATTTTTGAGAAAGAAGGATTTAAAGTACCGACGAATCGAGATGAATGGCTAAACATCGTTCAATCAATTAATAATAACCCAGAATACAAAGAAAAAGGAATCTGGGGAGCCGTTTACATGTATGCAACAGAACAGGGCATATCCTATCCCTTTGAAACTTATTTCCAAATGTTTGATTGGAATAGTGTAAAAACTGAAAATGGTTTTTGGGATGAAAATTTCCAAATCTGTATCGATAAACCAAAAATGGTCGAAGCCTTCCAATACTGGCAAGATCGTTTAAACGATATGCCTCCTGGAGTGGAAAGTTACAATCTCCCCGAAGCCTATCAATTTTATCTCGATGGAAAAGCAGCAATGACCGAGGTATGGCCGCTTACCCTTTATGGTATGCTTCTTGATCCGGCTAATGCAGATTTAAGAGCAAAAACCGGTACAGCTGATATTGCCATCGGTTATCCAATGTCAGGTGGATGGGGAATATTCATTTGTGCAGATTCTAAAATCCAGGACGCTGCTTGGGAATATATTAAATTCATGACCAACGCCGAAAATGACCTCTATTTCTTTAAAGAATTTGGTAAAGGTCCAAGCGTAAAAGCTACTTATACCGATGAGTCATTGAAAGAAACCTACGGTGATTGGCTCGAAGGACAGTCGGAAGCTATATCAAAAGCGGTTTCTTATGGAAAGATTGCTACTATGTCAGAATTCTATGGTGGAAATTTTGCAGTAATTACTAACCAGATAATGACCGGCAAGTTATCGGCTGAAGAAGGTGTCGATAAACTGATTGAAGAACTGAAAGGTATTCTTGAAAGAGCTGGTTATCCTCAGAAATAAATCCAATTATCCAATTAAAAAAAAATAACTACGGGGAGAGAGTTTTTATTCTCCCCGTAGTTATTGATTAGAGGACTGCTTATGATTGAAAAAAGATTAAAATACTATTTGATATTACCCGCTTTAATAATATTCCTAGGTTTAGCAATTTATCCGTTATTTTTTGCTTTGAGGGGAAGTTTTTTTATTTGGCGCTACGGGATGTCTGCTCAATTTGTAGGCTTAAAAAATTATATTGATCTTTTTAAATCCAGTTTTGCTTGGAATGCCTTACAGAATACCATTGTATATGTTGTCCTTGCAGTCTTTTTAGAGTTGATAATTGGTTTAGCTTTAGCCGTTCTTATGAATCGAGAGCTTGGTTTTTTCCGTCCGATCGTTCGAACTGCTCTTACTATACCAATGTTTGTATCTCCAATCGTGGTAGGTATTATTTGGAGAATGATTTACAATCCCCATTATGGTTTGTTCAACTGGATATTAGGAACTCGGGGATTTGCCCCAACCGGAAATGAGTATGCTCTCTTTTTTGTTGTATTAGCTGATGTATGGCAGTGGACGCCCTTTATGTATGTTATCATTTTGGCTGCACTTCAAAGCATACCACCTGAAATCTTAGAAGCAGGAGAAATCGATGGAACAACTGGATGGCAAAAGTTTATTCATATTACCCTTCCCTCCATATCTTATGCTATTGTTATTGCCCTGACCTTGCGTTTTATGGATGCGACCAAAGCACTAGACCTCATTTACACTTTAACTTATGGAGGTCCTGGTGGTGGAACCGAAACCATTGGCTTCCTCATTTTCCGCACTGCTTTCAACGATTTGAATATTGGATCTGCAACATCATTTGCAATAATTTTTACCGTCGTTATGGGAATTCTTATTACCAGGTTCCTAGGATGGTTGAATAGGAGGTTCGAAATTGTTTAAACCTCGTAAAAAATCAAAAAAACAAATGGTTAATACTGCAATTATCTTAGTTATTGCCGTTTTTACCATTTTATACCTCCTACCTATTTATTGGATGGGCATCACGTCTTTTCGGCCGGAAGCAAAATCAATGTCATGGCCCCCCAACTTCTCGCCAACAGGGTTAGTCTTGGATAATTATCGAGTTGTATTTGAGCAAAAGTCGATTTTTTGGTATATCAGAAACAGTTTGATCGTATCAATAATATCGGTTGTTTTTTCGCTGGTTATTGGGTGTATAGCAGCATTTTCTTTTGCCTTCATGCGGTGGAAGGCAAAAACCAAAACCTCTTTGCTGATATGGATCATCAGCCTGCGGATTATGCCTCCAATAGCTACCGCCATACCTCTCTTTTTAATATTTGCCAAGCTTCGAATGATTGATACCTTTCCAGCTCTCATTCTCGCCTATACTTTTTTTAATCTCTCATTTGTGATTTGGTTAGTTTATGGATTCTTTAAGGAGCTTCCAAGAGAGATAGTCGAGGCTGGCTTGATTGATGGATGTAGCTATGCCAAGCTGTTCACTCGAGTTGTTATTCCACTCACAACTCCAGGGATAATGACGGTTGCTTTATTGACTTTTATTGCATCTTGGAATGAGTTTTTGTTTGCTGTTAAGCTCACTGCTTTTAATACTCGAACAATTCCGGTTCTCATATCTGGATTTATGATTGACCGAGGGTTACTCTGGGGGCAGGTTAGTGCAGTTGGATTGGTTTCGATTATTCCAGTTATCATAGTCGCCCTCTTTATTCAAAGATATATTGTTTCCGGTCTAACCTTTGGTGCGATTAAGTAGCTTTTAAGAAGGCTTCAATTTGTTTAAAAATTATAAACGCCATACTTGATTTCCTTTTCATATTTATAACGATTTTAATTGTTCAAGGTGGTGAAAGGACTAATTTAAAAAATTGGAATAAAGGTATATAAATATTGGGATTTGGGGAGATATTGAATGAACTCAAAAGAAAGAATTTATGCACTTTTAAATAGACAAACAATCGATAGAATTCCGGTAACACCAATATTGATGGCTTTTGCCGCTCGATTCATTGGGAAGACTTATCGCGAGTATTATCTCGATTATCAAGTTTTGGTTGATAGCTACCTTGTCTGTCAAAAAGAATTTCATTTTGATATGGTGATGGCCATTTCTGATCCTTTTCGTGAAACAGAAGGGTATGGAGCGGTTTTTAGCTACCCCGATAACGGTATCCCAGTTATGAAAGAACACCTCTTAAAAACTTTAGAGAATAGAGAAATCAATTCTCTTCCGGTTTTGGATCCTCATCAAGCTTCAAGGATGAAAGATCGGTTGTTAGCTATAAAAGCTTTTCATCAAAGAGTTTCAGAGGATATTCCGATTCTGGGTTGGGTAGAGGGTCCCTTTGCCGAAGCAGCTGATTTACGAGGAGTCCAAAATTTAATGATGGATATCATTGATCAACCAGAACAAGTCGAATCCTTGTTAAAAATTGTGCTTGAAACAGAAAAAAAATTTGCTGAGGAGCAGATTAAAGCTGGAGCGGATATTATTGGGGTTGGTGATGCAGCTGCTTCGTTGCTTTCACCGAGTCTCTATAAAAAATACGTTTTCCCTTTTGAACAGGAACTTTTTAGCTCTATTCACCAGTTAGGTGCCAAGGTCAAACTCCATATATGCGGAAATACTTCAGGACTTTTGCCTTACATGGCGCAAACTGGAGCGGATATCATTGATTTGGATTTTATGGTAAATTTAAAAGAAGCCAGGCAATATTTTGGTTCTCAAGTTTGTATATGTGGAAACGTCGATCCAATAAGCATCATGTTAGAAGGTACACCTGAGGATGTCCGACAAGCGAGCCTTCGCTGTATTGAAGATGCCGGTATGCCTTTTATACTAAGCGCTGGATGTGAAATTCCGGTTGCAACTCCACCGGAAAACCTGCTTGCCCTATGTCAAGCAGTATTGTGAGACAAAAAGAATCAATCTTTATTGTATTTATTGATTTGTTTAAGTCATGTGAAAAAAACGCTGGAGCATCTACCTCAGGAAGATATATCGGGAAATAGCAGATGCTCCAGCCGCTTTATACCAATTATTAAATTAATAAATCATCCACTGGCCGTTAACTTTTTTCAAAAGAAGCGGGTTGTTATCGACCAGAAAGGTGTTTTCAAAACAAACCCATTGGTTAAAAGGAGATATACCAGACCCTCCCTGAGATAGTGCTGAAACAGCATAATCAGCAAGCGGTATCGGATAGGGTATCCAATAGGTATTTTCGCAGAATCCACAAACCTGACGACTCTCTAAAGTTATATTAGCCCAATCGCCGTCAACCTTAATCTGTCCGGTATTTACCCCAAATATGGGTGTACTGCATGTTTGATCGGTATATTCCGGTTGGGTGGTGAGAATGTCTATGATAATTTGGTATTTGAGTTCAAAATTTTGATCACTTGGACCACCAGGAACCAGGCAGGATTTAGCTAGGTCATGATCTTGAATTAAAAGGGCATTCCCATATCTTTCAATGAGGGCTTCAATTTCTACTCGTTCATAGTCAGGAACAGTGGGAACACAACCAGTGGCAACAAAGATGAAACCTAAAATAGCAAGAATTATTAAAACTCTTTTCATTTTTCTCCTCCTAAAAAATCATTCTTCTTTTTATTAATACGATTAATTATTGTTTTCGTTATCAACATCCCTAAATAACTTCAAAGATTAGATCTTCATACATTTTTAATGCATCCATGGTGGCAAAATTGATATCCTTTGAACTTTCGCTATCTACCAGAAGCGAGGAAAAAATTTAAAAATATTAGTTGTTCCTTCTTACTTGATAGGAAAAGGTTAGGATGAAAATGAAAGTGGGACAAAGGAAAAACCTTTTTTAAAGAAGGATAAAAAAGAATCTACTCTCATTTTTTCCAATAACCAGGGCTAACATTATGAGCCCTGGTTATTGGTATTTATCGCTTCGATTTGTAAAATCTCGATAATTCTTCCCCACATATGGAAACCAGCTAAATCATCTCGATATTTAGCTGTAAAAGCGACTTGAAGTCCATCTTGTTGAAATTCATCGGGAAGATTGATTGGATCATAATTCTCCTGATTATCACTGATAATTCCATAAAACCCACCTTCAAGGTCAATATAAGTAACCGTTCCGGTGGTGGAAAATTGATTCGGTGAACTGCCCGGCACACATCCAGCAAAAAGAAATGAAACAAACAGAATACTTGTTAAAGCGAAAAACGAAATACTTCTTTTACCCAACAACGACAACCTCCTTTATCATATTGTCTTTTATTTATACTTTTTTGAGAGGGGTAAGGTTTCAAAAAAGCCTGCCGAATAAATAGTCCAATTTTAAAGTTAGCGTAAACTTATTGTAGGAGTTTTAGGAAGA
>DPKX01000114.1:384-5915 GCA_003542295.1 Candidatus Atribacter hydrocarboniphilus | reverse complement strand
CAATACATTGTGCCCCTACATTTTTATATTCTTTGGTAGGGGCTTGATTTATCATACCCGTGGATTTTCAGGATAGAATAAACCATTGAGGAGAATGACGATTAATCTAAAAAGGAGATAAGCAAGATGATTCGGGTGGGAATAGCAGGTGTAACTGGTTATACTGGTCTTGAGTTGCTGCGTATTTGCTCAAATCATCCCGAAGTTGAAATCATTTGGGCAACCAGTGATAGCTATTCGGGGATAGAGCTTAAGAATTATTGTCCGGCATGGCAGAGTCGAGCCTGTATAGTTCTTGAAAAACCGGACATGGAGAAAATGGCTCGAGAAGTTGATGTGGTATTCTTAGGATTACCCCATGGTGTTTCGATGGATTACATTCCAGCTATTCTTCCCCATGCCAAGGTCATCGATCTGGGAGCGGATTTTCGTATTCAAAATCTTGAGGTATATGAAAAGTGTTATGGTTTACACCATAAGCTTCCTACGGTTGTTCGAGAAGCGGTCTATGGAATACCGGAAATTTACCGACAAAAAATAAAAACCGCTCAAATAATTGCCAATCCAGGATGTTATCCAACTTCAATCATTATTCCCCTTCATCCTTTATTAAAAAATCAAATTATTCACCCTGAGATTATAGCTGATAGTAAGTCGGGAGTGACTGGTGCAGGGAAAAAACCAACCGAAGTGACCCATTTTTGTGAAGTTGATGAGAATTTTAAAGCCTATAAGATTGGCGAACACCGTCATCAACCGGAAATACAAGAACAGCTCTCCAAAGCTTACGGCAACTTGGTTGAGATTATATTTACTCCTCATCTCCTTCCAATTAAGAGGGGGATATTAAGTACCATCTATGTTCAGGGAGATCCATCAATTTCAGAAAAAGAGATGTGGAATGTTATAGATAATTTTTATCAAAATGAGCCATGGGTGAGGGTATATCCCCTTGGTCAATTTCCAGAAATAAAGTGGGTATTAGGTTCAAATTTCTGTGATATCGGTTTAAAGCAAGTTGGCAAAAATCATTTTGTCATTGTGTCGGCCATTGATAACCTAACCAAGGGAGCGTCTGGCCAAGCGGTTCAAAATATGAATGTCTTATTTGGGATCGATGAGCGAGTTGGATTACCGAGTTCAGTGCTCTATCCATAGGGGGTATTAGTAGTGGAAAAGGAAATGATTCAAAAATCAGGTGGTTTGGATATTGTAGAGGGGTTTTTTACCCGAGGAGTGCATTGTGGAATAAAGAAATCGAATAATGATTTAGCAATAATTTTTTCTGAAATTCCAGCAGCCGCTGCTGCGGTTTTTACAACCAATCGGGTGTGTGCTGCTCCAGTTGAGCTAACCCGAATGAACTTGGAGAAAAACCATCATATTCAATTGGTAGTGGTGAATAGTGGGGTTGCCAATGCCTGTACCGGAACAAAAGGTATGGAGGATGCGATATTGATGTCTCAAATGGCAGCCCGAGAATTTAATATTGAAGATCCTTCATTGGTTGCAGTCGCTTCCACCGGGGTGATTGGTGACTTTCTTCCTTTAAATTAAATCGAAATTGGTATCAAACAAGCCCGAGAATTTTATCCTGATAATCCATCGGGATATGATACTGCTCGGGCAATTATGACAACTGACACTTTTCTAAAAGAAAAAGCCGTTACTTTTTTTCTTGATGGTCAAGAAGTCCATTTAGCAGGGATTGCAAAGGGATCGGGAATGATTAAGCCAAATATGGCAACCATGCTCGGTTTTATCTTAACTGATGCGGAAATTGATCCAAGGAGTCTCCAAAAAGCCTTAAAGAATGCAGTAGATTTGAGCTTTAACCGGGTTACAGTTGATGGTGACACCAGTACCAATGACATGGTTTTGTTGTTGGCTAACGGGAAAAGAGGAAAAGGCGTGATTAACGAAAAACATCCTGATTTCTTCATTTTTCAAGAAGCTCTCAATCGAGTTTGTCGGGATTTGGCTAAAGATATTGCTCGAGATGGAGAGGGGGCGACTAAATTCATCAATGTCTTTGTCCAAAAGGCAAAAAATGAATCGGAAGCTCGAACGGTGGCGTTCACAGTAGCTGAGTCACCTCTGGTTAAAACCGCTTTCTTTGGTGAAGACCCCAATTGGGGACGGATTATGGCAGCAGTTGGTCGGAGTGGCATTTTAATTCAACCCGAAAGGATTAATATAACAATTAATGGTGTTCCTTTTGTTGAAGAAGGTATGGGTACTCAAAAAATGACTCGAAATGAATTACGGTCGGTTGTTCAGAGCAAAGAATTGGAGATACTGATCGATTTAGGTTTGGGAGATGCTAGTTTTAATGTCTGGACTTGCGATTTTTCTTATGATTATGTGAAGATTAACAGTCATTATAGTTGATTGGATATGAACAGATGGGGAGATTCATATGAAAGTTATCATAAAGTTTAGTGGAAAAAATATTGACCCCGATAAAAATGCTTTTCTCAAACCAGTGGTGGATTTGTGGCAAAAAGGGACAAAGTTGGCATTCGTTCACGGTGGCGGACCTCAAATAAGCAATTTTATAGAAAAAATGGGAAATAAGCCATCCTTTGTCCAGGGATTGAGGGTTACCGATCAGGAAGATATGGACATTACCGAGATGGTGTTGAGTGGATTGCTAAATAAAGCTTTGGTTGGAATGCTTTCACAATATGGGGTAGCTGCCTGTGGAATCAGCGGAAGAGATGCAAATCTTTTCATAGCCAAGAAACATATCATTAATCGTGAAAATCAACTGATTGATATCGGCCGAGTGGGAGATATCAATCAGGTCAATACTCAACTGATAGAAACCTTATGGAATAATAAAATTTTACCCGTTGTTTCTCCAATATCCAGCGATGAAAATGGAAAGAGCTTGAATGTGAATGCCGATTGGGCAGCAGCTAAACTGGCTATTGCTTTACGAGTTGAAAAACTCCTCCTTTTTACCGATGTTCCTGGAGTTCTATCCGAACCATCGAAGCCGGATAGCTTGATTGAAATTTTACCGGTGAATGATATTCCATTGCTGATTCAAAAAGGGATTGTTACCGGAGGGATGATTCCTAAGCTTCAGATGATTGAAACAGTTCTTCGAGGAGGAGTTGAGGAAGTCTTCATTGCTGAAGGTGCTTCTTTAAAATTCGTCGATCAGCTGTTTGAAGGAAAACGCATTCCTGGAACTCGGATAATAAGGTAAAAGATGATAATCAACGAAAAATTATTACTGATGAATTGAAATTTGTGGAATGGGAAAAAGGAATTCCATGGCTTGTTGCTTGAACTTACAAATCGATTTTTTAAAAAAATATAAAAAAAAGGGTGAAATATGAATAGCGAGCAAGTTATTCAAATGGAAAACGAAAACATGTTGGCAACCTATGCTCGGCTACCAATCGTGATAAAAACTGGCAAAGGATGTATGGTATATGATCCGGAAGGAAAACCATATTTGGATTTTGTTGCTGGAATCGCTGTGAATCTTTTAGGATATGGGTATCAACCCTTGATTAATGCTATCATTGAGCAATCTCGAGAACTGATCCATGCTTCCAACCTTTATTATACTGTTCCTCAAACTCAATTAGCTAAGGACTTGATTGGTATTTCTGGATTTGATCGAGTATTTTTTAATAATAGTGGGGCTGAAGCCAATGAAATAGCTTTAAAAATGGCTCGTTTCTATGGAAGAAGAAAGCATGGAAACCGTTATAAATTTATAACCTTTTCTCGATCCTTCCATGGACGAACTTTTTTAACCTTAACAGCAACTGCACAGGAAAAGTTTCATCATGACTTAGAACCCCTGGTAAGTGGTATGAGTTATGCGGAATTCAATCAGATAGAAAGTGTTATGAAAGTCATTGATGATGAAACCTGTGGAATCATTGTAGAGCCGATCCAAGGTGAAGGGGGAATCTTTTGTAGCAAACCTTCTTTTCTTCATCAAATTCGTGACATATGTAATGAGCGAGATATTATTCTGATATTTGATGAAGTACAATGTGGAATGGGTCGAACCGGTAGGTTTTTTGCTTTTGAAACCTATGGAGTAAAACCTGATATTGTTACTTTAGCCAAAGGTTTAGGTGGGGGGCTCCCTATTGGAGCAGTTTTGGTAAACGAAAAAATAGTGAATATAACTCGAAAGGGAGACCAAGGAAGTACCTTTGGAGGAAATCCTATTTGTACTCGGGCTGCACAGATTGTGGTCAATACGATTGCTCAAACCGATTTTCTGAAAAATGTTATTGAAACCGGGGAGTATTTACAACAACAACTTTATCAAACCCAACAAAAGTTTAGTGATTTGATCCAAGAAGTTCGTGGCATTGGTTTAATGTGGGGTTTACAAGTTACCGGAAAAGCCAAATTAATCGTCGAAAAGATGTTGGAAAAAGGGGTTATAGTCAATGCAGCAAACGATGATGTAGTCAGGCTTCTCCCACCCCTTGTTGTTGGTAAAAAAGAAATTGACCAAATGGTAAAAAGCTTAGTTGAGGTTTTATTGAATATTCAATTTACCAATACAGTACCTGGAATGAAATAGGGAAAAAAGACTATTCGCCATGTATTCCACCTGGTTAGATATGGATGGAAAGATGGCGAGTTCGATTGAGGAGGAATAATATGAGTAAACGAAAAAAGATAGTTCTTGCCTATTCAGGTGGTCTTGACACCTCAGTTGCTATACGCTGGCTTCAGGAAAAATATGATGCCGATGTTTTTGCGGTAACCTTAGACTTGGGTCAGGGAAAAGACCTGGAGGGAGTTCAAAAAAAGGCTCTGAGCATTGGAGCTAAGGAAGCCTTGGTTTTTGATGTCCGGGAAGAATTTCTCAGTAATTATGTTTTACCAGCTCTATGGGCAGGTGCTATTTATGAAAAACGCTATCCCTTAGCAACGGCATTATCGAGGCCGTTGATTGCTAAATATCTAGTTCAAGTAGCCGAAGAAAAAGGAGCAACTTATATTGCCCATGGTTGCACCGGGAAGGGAAATGACCAGGTTAGGATCGAAGTATCGGTGGCAGCTTTGAATCCAGATTTACAGATTATCGCTCCAGCTCGGATATGGGGTTGGACTCGAGAGGAAGAAATAGAATGGGCTCATGCCAATGGTATACCAGTCCCAGTGACGGTTGATAGCCCTTATAGTATTGATGTGAATATTTGGGGTCGAAGCATAGAATGTGGTGTATTAGAAGACCCTTGGACTGAGCCCCCTGAAGATATATATCAATGGACTCGTTCACCAGAAAAAGCACCTGATGAAGCAGCAACCATTGAAATTGGTTTTGAAAACGGAGTACCCAAGTTATTAAAAGGTCAGTTCTATTCACTGGTCAATATGGTTGAAGAATTAAATACTATTGGTGGTACCCATGGTTTTGGAAGAATAGATCATGTTGAAAACCGTTTGGTGGGAATAAAATCCCGTGAAATATATGAATGTCCGGCTGCGCTTCTTCTCCTCGATGCATATAAGGATTTAGAAAACTTAGTTATGCCCCG
>DPKX01000114.1:0-322 GCA_003542295.1 Candidatus Atribacter hydrocarboniphilus | reverse complement strand
GATGCCTTTATGCAAAAGATTGCTGATAGAGTAAGCGGATCGATTCGAATAAAACTTTACAAAGGAAGCATGCAGATTACTGGCAGAAAATCCGAAAACTCCTTATACGATTTTGCTTTGGCTACTTATGATAAAGGTGATCGTTTTGATCACACTTCTGCTGAAGGGTTTATTAAGCTGTGGGGATTGCCGACCAAAATTGATGCTATTGCTCGGAAAAAAACTAACCAATAAAGACAGGAATCAGTTTCTTCATTCTTTTGGAAGGGTATTATTTAGCTGGAAATGTTTTTTCAACCATGGTGAGATCGTAGCACAGGAC
>DPKX01000179.1:956-2697 GCA_003542295.1 Candidatus Atribacter hydrocarboniphilus | reverse complement strand
TTCGTTCCTCGCAATGACGGAGCAGTAAAAAATTCAAATCCCCCTTACCCCTTTGTTAAAGGGGGAGATTGTTCTTTGAGTATATATTTCATCCTCATCTGGTGCTGCTATGCAGTATAAAGGGCTATCCCAAAATACCATCATTCCATTTCAGTTTCTTTTTATAAAAAGAAAGAACAAATCAATTATTCCTATTTTCTCCTGAATATGGCTTAATTCATTACCAATTACAACTTTTTTTCACCCTTCTCGAGAAATTTTTAACCTTAAAAACAATGAATTATTCTTCCTAAAACAAAAAACCTCGTCCCATAGACGAGGTTTTCTCGAACAGAACTACAGGGGTGAACCAATAGGTACACGGTGCCACCCTGTTCTACTCATTTTCCTAACGGTTTGACCGGATTTCCCTACTTAGACTTAAAAAGCCTTTTCTTCAGGATCAGCTCACGGGCTCTCGTTCTATCGGAAATAACTGGAAGCCTTTCACCATAAAACTTCCTCGCTATAATTTTTCCGACGAACTTCCCATTCATCGCTGTTAACGTATTCTTTTTTTAGGGTTCAACTATTATGCCAAAAATCAAAAGAAAATTCAACTCAAATATCCAAGATCGAGTAAAGTTTTTTCCAATTTATCTTCCTTTTCTTTTTCCATTCGGTAAAGAGGAAGCCGAACTTCTCCAACTGACCAGCCCATCAGATTCAGTGCGGCTTTAATTGGTATCGGATTAGTTGAAATAAATATTATTTTAAAAAGAGAATATAAACGAAGATGCAAGTGAAGCGCTTCTTCAACTTTTCCTTGTTTATAAAGAACAATCATATTCTTAATTTCACGGGCTGCCACATGAGAGGCGACACTGACAACTCCTTTCCCTCCCAAAGCTAATACCACTAAGGTCATATTATCATCGCCACTATAAATGGCAAAATCTTTTGGAAGCAGCATTCTCAAAACCGATAACTGATCAGCGCTCCCGGCTGCTTCTTTCAGAGCACAGATATTTGGGATCTCAGAGAGTCGAGCGATTGTTTCTGGTTCTATATTAATTCCGGTTCGAGAAGGTATATTGTACAGCATAACCGGAATGGAAATTCCTTCGGCAATAGCTCGGAAGTGTTGATAAAGACCTTCTTGTGGCGGTTTGTTATAGTAAGGAGCAACAGCTAAAATTCCATGAACCCCGATTTTTTCCGCTTCTTGGGACAAAAACACTGATTCGTGGGTATCATAGCTACAAGTTCCGGCAATAATTTTGGCCCGATCCCCCACTTCTTCTAAGGCAATCTCAAAAAGTTTTAACTTTTCATCCTTGGTTAATGTCGGTGCTTCTCCGGTGGTTCCGGAAACCACAATTCCATCTGATCCCTCTTTTACTAAATAATTTAACAATTTTCGAAATTGATCATAATTCACCTCAAGACTTGAATCAAACGGAGTCACCACTGCAGTTAACATTTGACCAAAATCACATTCCATGATGAACCTCCTCAAGAAATTTTCTCATAAACGATTCTACCAATGTCTTTTTTTCTTTCAATTTCACTGATATATTCAACAAATATCTTCCAGTTGAAATTTTCGATGGAGAACCTGAATCGCTTTTTCCATATCGGTAGCGTGAACCAGACAAGAAATTGTCACATGGGAATCACTGGTTTGAAGGATTTCAATTTTGGAACTTCTCAGGGCTTCAACCATGTCGGCCACGACTCCTGGACGATCGGCCATCCCTGG
>DPKX01000179.1:0-886 GCA_003542295.1 Candidatus Atribacter hydrocarboniphilus | reverse complement strand
ACGATATCGGGAAAGAGATTGATGAGGTCGATACTAATTCCCTTATTGGCTAAGAGTTGAAACATCAATAAATTATCCTCTTTTTTTCCATTAAGCTTTACTCGAAATTGAGCCAATCCTTTTCGGAAAGCTATACTGTAAACTGTTCTATCTTGCGAAAACAACCGCAAACCCTCTTTTGACATCGAGCGAATATCGCAGATTAAAGTTCCTTTCCCTTCATCATTTAAACTCCGAACCCGCAGTGGAACCCGATATTCTCGAGCAATATTCATGGCCTTATCGTGGATTACTTTTGCTCCTTGTTGAATGATTTCAGCGGCTTCGGTATACGTCAGTCCCTCTAAGATATGGGCTTCGGGAACAATGCGAGGATCAGCGGTCATTACTCCAATAACATCGGTAAAAATATCAACATATTCAGCTTCAAGAGCCAGCCCCAAAATAACTGCTGAGGTATCGCTTCCTCCTCGACCTAAAGTCGTAATTTCCCCATCTTCAGATGCCCCCTGAAATCCCGCTACTACAACAATATATCCTTTTTCCAAGTAACTCAATATTTTTTTGGTATCCACACGTTTAATGGTAGCATCTCCAAAACGATCGTCAGTTATTATTCCAGCTTGCCAACCGGTTACTACAACCGCTTTTAAACCTAATCTCCTGAGAGTTTGGGTCATAATCACCGCTGAAATAATTTCTCCAGTCGACATCAATACATCTAAATTTCTTGAATCTAAGTGTTCGTATTCATTTTTGGCTAAAGAAATCAGAGTGTCAGTAGCATAGGGTGCCCCAGCTCGTCCCATCGCCGAAACCACTGCTACCGGTGAATATCCTTCTTCATAAGCTTCTTTTAGCTTTAATGCAGCCTTTTCCCGTAACT
>DPKX01000235.1 GCA_003542295.1 Candidatus Atribacter hydrocarboniphilus | reverse complement strand
CGCAACTGCTTCTCCAAGAGATTTAGATGTTTCAAATACAAAAACAGGCATTTTTTCTATCTTTAACGTTCGTAATAAAGTCATAGTTTTTCCTTCTGTGTTAATATCAAACATTTTTTCTGATTATTAATTTAATAAACTTCCTCCAATAAAAACCTTCCAAGCCGTAAAATCATCATTAAAAATTGCGATATCAGCATCTTTACCTGGAGAAATGCTTCCTTTTTTATCGTCAATATGAATTACTTTCGCAGGAGTTAACGATGCCATCCTAATAACTTCAACAAGAGGAATTCCTACTTCATTGGTCAAAATGGGAATCATTTGATTGATGAGTGTTGTACTTCCGGCAAAAGAAGTGTGATCCAATAGTATTCCTACTCCATTTGATACCTCAAAGTCCATACCTGAAGCATGTACGACAGTTCCTTCAGGCAAACCTGCGCCATTTGTTGAATCTGAAATTACACATAATTTATCTGGTCCTTTACATTTATAGGCTAATTTCATTAATGTAGGTGGTAAGTGCCGATTATCAGAAATCATCTCTGCTGTTAAGTCATCAAAAGTCAAGGTTGCTTCTAACAACCCAGGTTTTCGCCATGGTCCTTCCCTAACTGTTGAAGATTGACCACTCCAAATATGAATGGTGTGGGATAACCCCGCTTCCATAGCCTGCAAAATATGCCGATCTAGAGCTGAACTATGTCCAGCAGCTGCTACAATCCCTTTTTCGACCAATCTTTTAGTAAATTCAATTGCTCCAGGTAACTCAGGTGCGTAACTGAAAATTTTTATACAATCTGAATATAATAGAAAGATATCAGCACTACCATCATCAGGTGTACGCATATTATTTGGATCTTGTGCACCTTTCTGATCCAGGCTGAAATAGGGACCTTCTAAATGTACACCTGCAATAATGGAACCATTATGGTCTTGTCTCATCCATTCTCTACAAAACTCTAAAGCTTCTTGAAGAATTTCCAATGGGGTGGTTGTTAGGGTCGCTAATAATGTAGTTACTCCCTGTTTGGCTTGATGGTGAGCTATTGTGTTATATACATCAATTGACGCGTCGGTGAAATCGAAACCTAAAGCTCCGTGGGTATGAATATCTATTAAACCTGGAGAAATTAATCTGTTCCCAACATTCAATGTTTGTGTTTCTAAGCCAATATTATCAATTGTAGTGATTCCTACAATTTTTTTATTTTCTAAAAGAAGAGCTTGCCCTTCTACTATTTTATCTGGAAGAACGATTCTCCCATTTACCAATGCTAAACGCTCTGAGTTGTTCATTAAGACTCCTTATCAATCTCGTATTTCGTTTAGAAAAAAATTTTAGTCTTAAAAGAATTCTTCATCTTGTCGGTTTTTAGAAAAATTATTCCTTCATGATAATGATTTCTAATATACTTATTCAAAAAAAATTTATAAGGCTTTTACCAGTTTTGAATATTTTTCTAAGAATACTTGATTTGCTTCATCACCACCTGGAATATTTCCACTTTTCCAAATCGGTGGATTAGCGCCTTTACAAATTAATTTTTCAATTGTTCTTATGATGAGTGAATTAAGTAAAAAGAAAAGTAAGATGTTTGATACAGGTCCGAATTTTTGCATTGCTTCTTCAATTTCTATAACAGAATCACCATATGGAATTTTTGCATCAAGTGTTAAATCTACAATATCGTGTAAATTTTTTCCACTCGGGTGTCTGGATATACAATCATCAGGTACCTTTGCACATAATTCTTTACTTTCAATTCCAATTACATATAGTCCTTTTTCTTTACCATATTGGGCAGCATCGATTGTCAAAGAATTGATTCCCACTTGTGAAACAACGATTAATACTTCACTTTTTTTGAATATGAATGTATCCATTATCATGGGAGCAATTCCAGGGACTCTCTCGATTACTGCTTTCCTACCCCCATTTTCAAGACAAACACCTGAGAAAAATATCGGATTTATTTGTGCTAATCCTCCCGCTCTATAGAAAACTTCAGTGGCTGACATGGTAGAATGACCACCAGTTCCAAAGATGTGAAGAAGATTATCTTCATCCTTCAAACTTTCACTAATAATTTCTGATGCTTTTTCAATATTTTCACTCTCTTCATCAATTATTTGTAACATTTTTTCACTAATAGTTTTGTAATAATAAGAAATGCTGTCCATTTTCCCTCCAAGGAATAATTTATTCTTATCTATCTTCAATAATTTATTTCAAAATTCTCAAAATAGAATAAAAAATTCAATTAACTAAATAAATTAAATATAGTGTCGTTTATTTCCGCGCAAAGTTCCTGAACAATATCTAGTGAAGCTTCGAAAGGTTGTTCATCCTCATTTTGATACAAGAGAGAATGTACCCATAAACCAGATTCAAGTTGTGATTCACAAAACCAACTCAGTATTTCTTCTGCGGTTTTATAGTAAATTTTCTCACCGGTCAGGCGGAAAAGCTCTGCTGATGCCCACATAACCTTACAGGATCCATAATTATGGATCCTTTCTCTGTCTAATTTTTCGAAGAAAGATAATAATGATCTGGCTCCTATTAAATATTTTTCTTCATTCGTCTGATCATATAGTTTTGAGAGGAACTTCATTGGTTTTCCAACCA
>DPKX01000215.1 GCA_003542295.1 Candidatus Atribacter hydrocarboniphilus | reverse complement strand
CTGGTTTTAAAATCAATTATCGAGCTATTCCTATTCTTTGACGTTGTCCCCCGGAAAATTCATGAGGATATCGCTTGAGCTCTTCTTGAGTTAAGCCTACTTTTTCGATAGTTTCATCTAAACGATTTTTTCGGTCTTGAGAATTGGACCTTCCATGGATAATCAAAGGTTCTTCAAGAATAAACCGAATCGATTTACGAGGATTCAGGGAGGCAAAGGGGTCTTGAAAAACAATTTGCATCTTTTTGCGATAAGGCTTAAAAGCTTTTTCTGGAATTTGTAGTAAGTTTTGGTCCTCATAGATAATTTTGCCCGCAGTTGGTTCAATTAAGCGAAGGATGCATCTCCCTAAAGTACTTTTACCACAGCCAGATTCACCAACCAACCCAAGGGTTTCTCCACTCAATATATCGAGATCAACATCATTGACTGCATCTACCACCCCTTTTTCGTTGGTGGTTTGGTCATATAAATAAAATTGTTTACTCAGCTGTTGCAAAGATATCAATAAAGGTGACATGCGATCCAGTGATCCTTTTCTATTTCTTTTAATAGTGGTTCAGTGGTTGAACAAATCGCCATCTTTTTAGAACAACGGGGGTGGAAACGACATCCATCGGGTGGAAAACATAGATTGGGAACTCTTCCTGGGATTGATTCCAAACGTTTTCGATCTTTTTGGATTCGGGGAATGGCGTTTAACAAAGAAACGGTATAGGGGTGAAGGGTATTTGAAAAGATAGAATAAACATCAGCTTTTTCAACGATTTTTCCAGCATACATTACTGCAACTTGCTGACAGGTTTCGGCCACAACGCCTAAATCGTGGGTGATGAGAAGGACTGCGGTTTGAAATTCACTTTTGAGGTCGTTAATGAGCGAGAGGATTTGAGCTTGAATTGTCACATCGAGAGCAGTTGTTGGTTCATCAGCGATTAAAAGAGCTGGTCGGCAAGCTAAAGCCATAGCAATCATGACTCTCTGTCGCATCCCACCACTCATTTGATGAGGGTATTCTCTAAACCGTCTTTTTGGTTCAGGTATGCGCACTCTTTTTAGAAGTTCAATGGCTTGTTTCTCCGCTTCTGGTATACTCAATTTTTGGTGAATAGTCAGCACTTCAACTATCTCTTTTCCGATAGGAAAAACCGGATCCAGGGAGGTCATAGGTTCTTGGAAAATCATAGAGATTTTTTTCCCTCGAATGGCATACATTTCCTCTTCGGTTTTTTTTACCAGATCATCACCTAAAAAGATGATTTGCCCGTCAACAATCTTGCCCTGTGGCTTTGGGTAGAGCTTCAAAATAGAGAGAGCAGTCATGCTTTTCCCACAGCCTGATTCACCAACCAATCCAAGAGTTTGGTTGGCAGCAATATTAAGGTCAACCCCATCAACAGCCTGAACAATTCCTGATGGAGTGGTTAGATAAGTTTTTAAGTTTTTAATTTGAAGAATAATATCATTCATTGTTTTCACACTCGTAAACGCGGATCAAGGGCATCGCGTAGACCATCTCCTAAAAGGTTCAACCCTAAAACCGCTAACATGATCGCCAAACCCGGGAAGGTTGCTGCCCACCATGCTCCTGAAGTTAGAAATTGTCGACTATTAGATAACATTGATCCCCACTCAGGCGTAGGGGGAAGAGCCCCCAACCCTAAGAAACCTAAAGCTGCTGCATCGAGAATAGCTCCGGCAACACTCAGGGTAGAATATACAATAACCGGAGCCAGGGCATTAGGAAGGATATGATGCCAAATAATCCGGAAGTGGGATGCCCCCAAAGCCTTTTCAGCTTCAATATAATCCATTTCTTTGATCACTAAAATGGCACTTCGAACCACTCGAGCCATCTGGGGAATATAAACAATTCCAATAGCGATCATAGCTTTTTCTAATCCTGCTCCTAAGGCGGCCATAATTGTAATCGATAAAAGAATGCTTGGAAAGGCAAATAAAACATCGACTATACGCATTAAAAATGTGTCTACCCACCCTCCATAATACCCACCAGCAATACCTAAAATTAGACCAAAAACAGTGGAGATAAGAACAGCAATAAAACCAACTGATAGAGAGGTTCGAGCGCCCCAGATGATTCGTGACAGCAAACAACGTCCTAAATAATCGGTTCCCAGGGGGAACTGATTATATTCTTTGCCTGCCCAGAATCCGGGCTTCAGTCGATTGGCAAGGCTTCTCTGCAGTGGATTATTGGGAGAAAGGATAGGCGCCAATAAAGCAACGATGACCATAACGATAATCACAATCAACCCGGTTAAAGCAGATTTGTTCTTGCGAATCATATAAAAAAAGTCGGAAAAAACTCCACTGGTAATCTTCATCATTTCAACGATACCTGATCCGTGGATTAATATAGGCATACAATACGTCAGTAATCAGATTGACTACGACGAATATGAAGGCAATAAAAAGAACCGATCCCTGAATGGCCGGATAATCACGAGCATATACCGCATCGACTGTGTATCGGCCTAATCCTGGCCAAGCAAAAACCGTTTCGGTTAAGATAGCCCCTCCCAAAAGGAGACCAAATTCCATGCCAATAACAGTAATGATTGGAATCAGCGCATTTTTCAAAGCATGTTTGAAAATAACCGTTCTTTCTGGGAGACCCTTAGCCCGTTCAGTTCGAATAAAGTCTTGGCGAATAACTTCAAGCATAGAAGATCGGGTGATCCGGGCGATCATCGCCATTGGAATGGTACCAAGCGCAACACTGGGAAGGATGAGATGGAGGATCGAACTTCCCAAAGCTCGAAAATTCAAGGTCAGAATTGAATCCAACACATAGAGGCCGGTGATATTTTGAAGGGGAATCATGACATTGATCCGACCAGAAATGGGTAAGATGTCCAACCAAAGTCCAAAAACAAACATTAACATTAATCCTAACCAGAAGACTGGCATAGATATACCAAAAAGAGCAACGGTCATTGAAAAATAATCAAAAAAGTGATACTGGCGGATAGCCGAAATGATTCCGGCTAAGATGCCAATAACAATTGCCAATAGCATAGCGAAGAGGGAAAGTTCAAGGGTAGCAGGAAAACGGCTAAAAATTTCTTCAACAACAGGAGAGTGAGTGGTAATAGAACGGCCTAAATCACCTCGAAGCAGACTTTTGAACCAGATATAGTATTGCACATACATTGGTTTATCGAGTCCCCACCGTTCTCGGGTTGCTTGTACGTATTCTTCAGTTGCGTGTTCGCCGGCTAAAATCCGTGCTGGATCTCCAGGGGTGAGGCGGACGATGACAAATACCAAAATCGATACGCCAATTAAAACAGGTATAAGTAAAAGCAGACGTTTTAAGATGTACTTTTTCATGTTATTTTATTATACGGATTTATAGGAAGGGTGTAAATATC
>DPKX01000141.1 GCA_003542295.1 Candidatus Atribacter hydrocarboniphilus | reverse complement strand
TATGCTTTGCAGAAAATTCTAAGTGCTATGTCAGAAAACCCTTAATGAGAAATTTATTTCAATCCCCTTTGCTCACAAATATGGAATTGAAAATCCAGAACACAATGGAGAAAAAATTTCATTTTGCGGCACTCTTTCAAATTAATTGTTTTAATCCTCGCCAAATTATATCGAAACAGAATTAACAAATTATCATACAATTAGTTATAATGAAAAAGTGATCGACAATGGGACTTTTTACAAAAACGAAAGACGAATGGTTCGATCTCGGTGTCAAACATGCAAACAAAGGAGATTTTGATAAAGCAGTTCAAGCATATCTCAAAGTCTTGGAAATCGATAATACAGTCCCTAATGTATGGTTTAATTTAGGTGCATCTTATCACGCTCTTGAGATGTTAGATGACGCATACGAATCTTACGATCAATCTACAACCCTCTCTCCCGATGATGCTGAAGCATATCTTCAAAAGGGCTGTGTTCTTTATGATCAGGAAAAATATCGACTTGCAATAAAAAATATCAATAAATCTCTGGAACTCGGATTAGGACCCGATAATGAACTGACAGCCTTTGTAACTATGGCAGAATCATATGTTTCTCTAGAGAAATGGGATGATGCTTTGCCATACTATGAATCAGCTCTCGAACTGGATGATGAAAATGTTCAAGCCATTTTAGGAAAAGCACTGATTCTATATTTAAATGGAGACCGGGATGAAGCGAATGAGCTCATAGAAGAGGCAAAAGAGATAGACCCAGAAAATCCCGATCTAGCAACCGTTCAGGCAATTATTGAATCAATTTCCGACAATAACGAAAACAATGATAATGAGGTTGAGGACGAAGTTGAAGAGGAGACCGAAGTAAAGAAATCTGACACGGAAAAAGCAAATCTCCCCGAAGAAAAAAAGGAAAAAACAAAAAAATCAGAAGAAAAAAATTTACCTAAATCGAAAAAGTCATTCAAACGTCCGGTTAGCAAAAAAATTGATTCCGAACCAAAAGGATTTGCCTGCGTTGCCGGTATGCGGGAACTCAAGGAGATCCTTGATAAAGATGTTATCCAGCCGTTGAAGACTCCTGAAAAATTCAAAAAATTTAATGTATCCACTCCAAATGGGATTCTCTTATTTGGTCCTCCCGGATGTGGGAAAACATTCATTGTTAGGAAACTAGCTGAGGAAATTGATTATAATTTTCAGGAATTCTCGCCTTCTAGCATTGGATCAAAATATGCACATGAAACCACAGGGAACATCGCAAAAATTTTTCAGGAAGCGAAAAACAATGCACCCACAATTCTATTCTTTGATGAAATCGAAGCTCTAGTTCCAAAGCGCGAGTCGTTGGGTGAGAGTTCCTCATATCGCCAGGAAGAGATCAACGAATTTTTATCCAAATTAAATGATGCAAGTAAGCTGGGCATTTTAGTTGTTGGCGCTACCAACCAACCCGATTTAATTGATTCGGCAATCATGCGGTCTGGACGGATGGATAAACGCATCTATATCGGCCCTCCTGATACGGAAGCCAGAATTGAACTCTTTAAAACAAAACTTGCGAAAAGTGCACATTCAAAAGATCTAAATTATGAAAAACTCGCAGAGATGACGAACAATTATTCCAGCTCTGATATTTCAATGATTGTTGAAGAGGCCGGTAGAAAAGCGGCTCATGACGATCTTGATGAGATCGAGCAAGATCTTCTTGAATTTATTATTGAAAACGCTAAACCCTCCATTACCAAATCCCAGATTGAAGGGTACAAAGCATTCAGTCATTTAGAAAGAAAATAATCTTTTTTTGCGGCACCCTTCGCTCCCCAAATCCCATTCGACCATAAGATTCATCATGCAATGCAAATTCACTAAAAAATTCAGCCGCGCACCACTTTTATTTGCACGAAAGACCTGTAATTTGGTAAAATTTGTATGACAATAAGCGGTCATGTAACCCGCTGGTTCAGATAACGCTTTAAATAACCAAGCACTTTATAATTTTATTACAATGGTCGGGGAATTCTTCAGAAAACTGATAACGCGGGCAAAAGAGGTCGCAAAAGCCCTCAAAGCAAAATTCATAGCTTTGATAAAAAAGTTCATACCCGCGGTCCCGGTTACAAAGTTCCTGATACCTTGTATTTCATCTGAAATTTGTATAGCAATGAAAATAAGCAAGCGGTACAGACGGACGAGCGACCACTCTCCCATCTTTTCGCTCTTCACTTTTTTTAGTGATAGTCAGACGCCGGTATCCGGTGTTTGAGTAGGTCTCGCGGCCATCATCCGATAGGGAACCTGCCGAATCTTCGCAGGGCATCATCGACCGGATTTTAGCCCGGGCTCTACCCTAAAACACCAAACATGGCGTCTTTTTTTAATTAATCATGGACGAGTGGATGCTCCCAGGACTGCTTGTTCCGGTAGTGTTAGTAAACATTTCAAAAAAAAAATGGTGGAAACTATGCAGAATATATCGGTAAACGAACCTTTGAGGGTTAGTCAGGAAGCAGTCGAGGCTTATGAAAAGCGGACGGGCTTTTTCGG
>DPKX01000022.1 GCA_003542295.1 Candidatus Atribacter hydrocarboniphilus | reverse complement strand
TTTTAGCAATAGTTCCCGAGCAAACTCTTTTTGTTTGTCAATGGCGAGTCGCATACCCAAACCAAACTCGGCGTTATCTTCAAAAAGTGAGTTTGACCAAGCCGGACCCTTACCGTTGCTGTTTATAGCATAAGGGGTTGTTGGAAGGTTTCCTCCGTAAATGGAGCTGCATCCGGTGGCGTTGGCAATTATAGCCCGATCACCAAAGAGTTGGCTCATTAATTTAACATAAGGAGTTTCACCGCACCCAGCACAAGCACCGGAAAATTCAAAAAGCGGACGGAGCAGCATCACGTCTCGAGTACGGTTGAGATTAAGCTTGTCTCGATCAGGGTCGGGAATGTTCTTGAAAAATTTCCAATTCTCGGCTTCTTGTTGGCGAAGTGGAATTTGGGGAGCAAAATTAAGTGCTTTTAAGCTGGAGTCTTTTTTGTTTTTAGCTGGACACGCTTTTATACAGGCTCCACAACCGGTACAATCTTCGGGTGACACTTGGATAGTAAAAGCAAAATTTGGAAATTCTTTCCATCGAGCAGCAGTTCGTTTGAAGGTCGGAGGAAATTCACCAGCTTTTTCCGGATCGTATATTTTTCCTCGAATAACCGCATGAGGGCAAACTAAGGTACATTTTCCACACTGGATGCAAACCTCCGGATCCCACACCGGAATTTGGAGAGCAATATTTCTTCTTTCCCATTGGGTAGTAGCACTGGGAAAGGTTCCGTCAACAGGCATATCGCTTACTGGTATGCTATCACCTTCATTAGCAATAATTTTAGCAGTCACTTTCTGAACGAATTCTGGAGCTTCGAGGGGAACAGAACGGCGCATTTCATACTGGCTATTGGCCGAGGAAGGAACTTTAACCTCATGAAGATGCCCCAGCGCAGCGTCAACGGCTGCAAAGTTTTTCTTTACTACCGCCTCTCCTCTCTTACCATAGGTTTTTTGAATTGATTCTTTTATTTTCTGAATAGCTAAGTCTCGAGGTAAAACACCACTGATAGCAAAAAAACAAGTTTGAAGAATGGTGTTTATTCTTCCACCCATTCCGGTTTCTTGAGCGACCTTATACCCATCGATCACAAAAAAGCGCAGCTTTTTATTGATAATTTGTTCTTGGACCTTTTTAGGAAGATGTTCCCAGGTTTCATCAGGGCCAAAGGGACTATTGAGGAGAAAAATAGCACCATCTTCGGCGTTTTTAAGCATATCGAATCTTTCTAAGAAGGTAAACTGATGACAGGCTAAAAAGTTAGCGCGATTAATTAGATAAGGGGAATGAATCGGCTTAGGACCAAATCGGAGATGGGAAACTGTCACCGCACCAGCTTTTTTTGAGTCATAGACAAAATAGCCCTGAGCGTAATTGTCGGTTTCTAAACCGATGATTTTAATTGAGTTTTTATTGGCGCCGACAGTACCATCAGAACCGAGACCATAAAACAGAGCCCGGACAGTTTTGGGATCCTCGGTTGAGAAAGATGGGTCGTATTCGAGGCTAGTATTGGTTATATCATCTTTGATTCCGACGGTAAAATTGTTTTTTGAGTCAGTTTTTTTAGCTTCATCAAAAACTGCTTTAACCATGGCTGGGGTAAATTCCTTGGAAGAAAGCCCATAGCGTCCACCAAGAACTCGAGGTTTATGAGGATGAGAAAGCATTCCTTTTTCTACTGCTTCTTCAATAGCTGTCTTTACATCGATGTACATTGGTTCGCCCACTGCTCCTGGTTCTTTAGTTCGATCAAGCACGACAACGGTTTTGACGGTTTTGGGGAGAGCAGCTATAAAATGTTTCACTGAGAAGGGGCGGTAAAGTCGGGTTTTGATTAGACCTAATTTAGCCCCACGCTCATTCAGGTAATCGACGGTTTCCTGAGTTGTTTCGGCTCCTGATCCCATAATTACAATAACCGATTCAGCGTCTGGAGCCCCATGATAATCGAAAAGCCGATACTTTCTTCCAATTACTTTTCCAAACTTTTCCATAACTTTTTCGACAATATCTGGGCAGTTAAGATAATATGGATTGCATGCTTCTCGGGCTTGAAAGAAAACATCGGGATTTTGAGCAGTGCCCCGAATGAAAGGGCGATCGGGAGAAAGCTTCCGGTTCCGGAAGTCTTCAACCAAGTGATCATCAATCATTGCTTTCATATCCTCAATAGATAAAAGCTCGACCTTGGCAACCTCTGAGGAGGTTCGGAATCCATCAAAGAAATGAAGGAAAGGGACTCGTGACTCTAAAGTTGCCGCTTGGGCTATAAGAGCTAAATCCATTGCTTCTTGAGGAGAATTAGAAGATAATAAAGCAAAGCCAGTTTCCCTAGTAGCCATAACATCACCATGATCCCCAAAAATAGATAATGCATGAGTAGCCACGGTACGAGCAGCAACGTTGATTAGCGCAGGCGTGAGCTCGCCAGCGATTTTGTACATGTTGGGAATCATTAGTAATAAGCCTTGAGAGGCAGTAAAGGTTGTACTTAAGGCACCGGCTTGAAGCGAACCATGGAGTGCTCCAGCTGCTCCTCCTTCACTCTGCATTTCAATTACTTGAGGAATGGATCCCCAGATATTTGGCTTTTTTTCAGCCGCCCATTGATCGGCTAATTCTCCCATCGTAGAAGATGGGGTGATGGGATAAATGGCAATTACTTCGTTGACATGGTAAGCTGAATAAGTGGTTGCTTCATTCCCATCGATCATGACCAATTCTCGTGTCATATCTTATCTCACCTTTCTTATTGGATTATTTCCCAATTCGTTTTATAGGTAAAAAACATTTTTCACATAGGAATTATTGTAACATTATGATTGGGCTCTCTTCAAAATATTGACAATCAAGCATCTAAATGAACATCTCTTCTTCCTTCAAAGGCTTGAGTAAGGGTAATTTCATCAGCGAACTCCATATCTCCACCTAAGGGTAAACCACGAGCAATTATGGTGACCCGAGTCGAAAAAGAACGAAGCTTGCGGGCAATAAAATAGGCAGTTGCTTCACCGTCAAGAGAAGGATTGGTAGCCAAGATTACTTCTTTAAATTTTTCAGTTTCAATCCGTTTCATGAGTTGGTTGATGGTCAAATCTTCTGGGCCGACGCCTGAAAGAGGGGACAGTACGCCCTGGAGAACATGGTAGAGACCGCGGTAACCGGTTTTTTCAATAGAAAGAACATCCTGGGGTCGTTCAACAACGCAAATTATAGTTGATTCCCGGGTAGAATCCTGACAAATAGAACATAGCTCATTTTCTGCATAAAAACCACAACGGGAACAAAAATGAATTTTTTGCTTCACCTCGGCAAGAGAATTGATTAACCCCTCTATCTCATCCGGTGATGATTTTATTAGAAAAAAAGATAATCTTTGAGCAGTTTTGGGGCCAACACCAGGGAGACGCGAAAACGAGGCGATTAAATTTTTTAATGCCTCCGGATAAGAATCACTCAAAGACCTACCACCTCACAAATAGTTTATTACATAAAGATTCCAGTTTAAAAATCTAAAATCAACCCCAACATCCCTCCTTCGTGAGAGAAAAAGATCGAGGGGGAGATGTTGCGAGGGAGTGAAGGGAAAGGCAAACAGCTTTCCAAAAAATGGCCAACACCCCTACACGTTTACATTAATCCTGGAATGTTAAGTCCTCCGGTTATTTTTGCCATTTCTTCTTGGGCCATTTCTCGAGAACGATTTAGGGCTTCATTAACAGCAGCTAAAACTAAGTCTTGAAGCATTTCAATGTCATTTTCTTCCAACAGCGATGGTTCAATTTTTATTTCAAGAATTTCTTGTTGACCATTGCTAGTTACTTTAACCATTCCACCCCCGCTTGATGCTTCAATTTGTTTGGTTTTTAATTCCTCTTGCATTTTCGCCATTTTAGCCTGCATTTTCTGGGCTTCCTTCATCAGATTTTTCAAAGTCAGTCTCCTCCCATCCGGCTCTTAAATGATCATCAATGGCCGAATATTCAACAACAAAACCGCCAAAAATCTCGACCGCGGCCATAAAAGGTTTTAATTGACTATTATCGCTTTCAAATTTATTGGTTAAAATTGTATCATTATTATTATAATTATCCGGAACTACGTGAACAGGTTCATCACTTGGTATTTGCTCTGATTCATCAGGGCTATTCGAATTATCAATAACACACTCCAGCTGGCATTTCTTGCCCCTGATTTCCTGGAGAACATCGATAATTATCTGAAAGTTTTCCTTTCTTTCAACACTTTCTTTGTGAAAACGGCTGTTTGGTCCAAACGCTAAAATTAACTTTGAATTAGTAGCCTCTCGTAACTCGGCTTCTTGCAAAAAAGCATAAAGAGATATCTTTCTTTTTTTTAGACATTGTAAAATAGTTTGCCATTCGTTATCAGCTGTATTAACTGATTGGGCATTCGGTACCGATGAGTCAGGACTTGGACTTTTCTTTTCGGGAATGAGCATCTCCTTTGAAAGAGCTTTTTCTGGAGAAGTGGTTAAGTCTATTGACTGTTGTTGTTGGTTCGCTAGAAAATCTATTATATCTAATAGGGCTAATTCAAGCAATATTTGTGGATGAGAAGACCGCCTTATTTCTAATTCAAGTCCCTGGAGGCGTTGCAAAGTTTTTCTTAAGGCAATTACTGAACAAAGCTTGACCATTTCTTGCAAAATTTTAATTCTTTGGGGAGCGATACCCGAGGGAGGAGCAGATTCTATGAGAGATAGAATAAGGAGAGAGCGAAAATATTGACTGAGAGAATGAGCGATGTCTTCGGGTTCTAAGCCTCTCATAATCCACTCATTTGCCTTTAGCAACACCTTACCACAATCTCCCTTGCCGAGAAGAAAAAAAAGAGCATCAAGGTCGGATTGGTCAACTTCTCTAAGAACTAAAGTGGCTTGTTCATAAGTAATGTTTTTTTCTTCCCAGGACATAAGTTGTTCCAGGAAACTTACCGCATCACGGAGAGAACCAGCAGATTTCTGGGCTATAAGGTACAAAGCCGACTCTTCAATTGAAAAACCCTCTTGAATGGAAATTTTACGAAGGTGTTGAACTATAGCTTCATTTTCTATAGAATTAAAGTTTATTCGAAGGCACCGAGATAAAATGGTATCAGGAAGTCGATGAGGTTCAGTAGTGGCTAATATAAAAATGGCATGATCGGGAGGTTCTTCCAAGGTTTTCAACAGAGCATTAAAAGCTTCAGTAGTAAGCATGTGCACTTCATCAATAATATAAACCTTAAAACGTGATTCGATTGGAGAGTATTTTACTTTTTCCCTTAAGTCTCGAATATCATCAATCCCACGGTGAGAAGCTGCATCGATTTCAACACAATCGAGAGAATTTCCTTCAATTATATGAAGACAGGAAGAACAGATACCGCATGGTTGTGCCGTAATTCCCTGAGTACAATTGACTGAACGAGCCAGAATACGAGCGGTTGTAGTCTTTCCCACACCTCGGGGACCACAAAATAAGTACGCGTGATTTATCTGGCCGCTTTTTAAGGCATTGGTTAACAATCGAGAAGCGACCTCTTGCCCGACAATCTCTTCGAAAACCTGAGGACGCCATTTACGATAAAGGGAACGGTAGGTCAATTGGTTCTACACCTTCAATAAAAAGATACCATCAGATCCCTCTTGAGAGGGATATCGCGGATAGACGGTGTGGATTAAAAAAACAGAATCCAACGAAATTCATTGCCTCCAATCGTGCACCGAAATTCGATATTTCCACCTGGCTGTATCCAAGACAGTTAACTCAAATCAGGCACCCTCACGGCACCCAAAGAGCCCCACGTACCGTTGCTTCCTCCCGGACCTGGCGGGGTTCGTGATTCTCCGTTGCACAAGGCCCGGCTATCAAACTGAAATCGGAACTGGCGGAGAGGGTGAGATTCGAACT
>DPKX01000206.1:408-7301 GCA_003542295.1 Candidatus Atribacter hydrocarboniphilus | reverse complement strand
GAAAAAGAAATTCCCGAAGAAAAAATATTAAATTATCAAAGTTTAATAGGGAAAAAAGGAATTACTAAAAGTGTACTCCGACCTTCAGGTATTGTTGAAATCGAAGGGAAACGATATGACGTAGTGACTCGTGGAGAATTTATTGAACCGGGCAATGTGGTTACAATTGATGAAGTGCAAGGAAATCGGATTATAGTCCAAATTGAAAGAGAGGTGTAAATCTATGGATATTACCGGATACTTGGTACCGGCAATCATTATATTAATTCTTGTGATTGTGTTTTTTTCACTGGTTCCATTGGGACTTTGGATATCAGCCTTAGCAGCCGGAGTAAAGATTAGCATTCTTAATTTAATTGGTATGAAACTGAGGCGTGTTCCTCCAGCGAGCATTATTTTACCATTTATTAAAGCAACTAAAGCTGATATAAAACTTAATGCCGAGTTATTGGAAGCTCATTATTTAGCTGGAGGGAATGTTGATAGAGTAGTTATTTCAATGATTGCAGCCGAGAGAGCAGGCATACCGCTTTCATTTCAAAGAACCTGTGCTATTGACTTAGCTGGAAGGAATGTTTTAGAAGCGGTTCAGTTGAGTGTTCTTCCTAAAGTTATTGAAACACCAGAAGTTGCAGCTGTTGCCAAGGATGGAATAGAATTAAAAGTCAAAGCTCGAGTTACTGTCCGAACCAATATAGATCGCTTAATCGGTGGAGCAACCGAAGAGACAATAATCGCTCGGGTTGGAGAGGGTATCGTAACCACCATTGGATCATCGCTTACTCACAAAGCAGTGTTAGAAAATCCAGATTCCATTTCTAAAACCGTTTTGGAAAAAGGATTAGATGCAGGCACGGCTTTTGAAATTCTCTCTATAGATATTGCCGATATTGATGTTGGAGAAAACATTGGAGCCCGTTTACAAACTGACCAAGCTGAAGCCGACAAGAGGGTTGCTCAGGCTAAAGCCGAAGAAAGAAGAGCTATGGCGATTGCCCAGGAACAGGAGATGTTAGCTTATACCCAGGAAATGAGAGCAAAAGTTGTTGAAGCTGAAGCCGAGGTTCCCAAAGCATTGGCACATAGTCTACGAGAGGGAAAGTTTGGATTTATGGATTATTATTCTCTTCAAAACTTACAGGCCGATACCAAAATGAGAGAAAAGTTAGGAAAAAAGGAGGATAAGGGAAAACGTGAGTGATTGGAATTATGAGAATGAAAACCCCTTAGCCGATGATTTGAGAAACGATTCATTTGAACAAGTCATTGAGGAAAATTTTGATTCCTTTTACCTTTTTCATGAGGTATTTTCAAAGCCCGCTTGCTACCGGATGAATCCACTGCTGGCTTTTTATCCCTGGAAACCCCAAACCTTGAGGATGTTTCATAAATAGTCAAATGGAATCGTAATGAATGATTTGGAATTGAAATAAGGACTTGTTATAAAAGACCCTCATATTATTTTAAATCCATGAGGGTCTTTTTATTATTGATTAACTAACCTTAAAGAAGTAAGGAAGGAACTTCACAAAGAAATAGGACAAAATCAAAGGTGGAATGGAAAGAAGAATAACTGATGCACAAATTTGTCCCCAGGGAACTTCCATTCCAACCACCGCAAAAGCAGCTGAAGCAACCGGCATCGTCACCGCACGTTGAGAAGTAATGACAAAGGCTAGGAAGAATTCATTCCACAAAAGAATAAAGATAAAGATACACATACCTAAGATACTGGGAATTGCTAAAGGTAAAGCAATACGAGAAAAGACTTGAAATTGGGTACATCCTTCTAAGTGAGCCGCTTCCTCGCATTCAACGGGTACCTGCTTGAAACATTCAATTGTTAACCAGATCATGGTGCTAATTGCAATGGTCAGGTAAGTAAATATGACTGCCGGTATGGTATCCAGAAGTCCTAAACGCATCCAAATCAAGAAAAAGGGAAGAGCTACCGCAACTGGAGGCATGAATCTTAAAGACAAGATAAAAAAACGAAGATCGGCGCTTCTTTTAAACTTTATCCGGGCAAATATGTACCCGACAGGAACACCAAAAATAAACCCCAAAAGAAGAGATATAGGGACGATGGTAAGGCTGTTGCGGA
Organism: Candidatus Atribacter hydrocarboniphilus; assembly: GCA_003542295.1. Taxonomy (GTDB): domain Bacteria; phylum Atribacterota; class Atribacteria; order Atribacterales; family Atribacteraceae; genus Atribacter; species Atribacter hydrocarboniphilus. Next base: position 5,197 of record DPKX01000206.1, on the reverse strand, counting down.
GACCATGCATAAGAGTTGGCATTTGAAGAACTCTTTTATAGTTATCCATTACTGGAGTAAAGATAAACTTAGGAGGATAACTAATGATATCAACCCTTGACTTAAACGAAGACAAAAACATCCAAAGAATTGGGGCTAAAGCAATGAGCAGAACAAGAATGATGATTATTTTATAGAAAATATCCTTTCCATTTACTCGTGCCATCTGACTAACCCCCTCCACACGATAGTGATCAAGATGATGGTGATCACCAGCATAACGATTGACATCGAAGAGGCGTAAGAGACCCGACCTGCTGAACCAATCCCCTGCCAATAGGCATACATATCCAAAGTTTCGGTGGCTACACCAGGACCCCCAGCGGTCAGCACAAAAATAAAATCAAAAGAACGAAGGGATTCCATCATTTTAATAAAAAAGATTGACAGAAAGGGTGGAACGATCACTGGGAAGATAATAAAGCGATATAGCTGCCACCTTTTTGCTCCATCAAGCGAGCCGGCTTCAATGATCTCTTTGGGGATATCCTGTAAAAGAATAATGGTTAAAGCGGCAATCAAAAAGGACCACTGCCAGATATCGATTGCTGCAACTGAGTAAAGAGCATAAGAGGGATTTTCTAAGAAGCCGATAGGTCCGATTCCAAAAAAACTTAAAAAGTAATTTATAATTCCAATTGATGATGAATACATCAACCGCCACATGTAAGCTGCTCCCACCCGAGGAAGAAGGGCAGGAATGATAAAGATAAAGAGACATATGGTTCTAAAACTACCTTTAGCATTATCATTGATCAGGGGAGCTAACAACCCAGCACCAAAAAAAACCGAAAATCCAACCGTAATAACCGACCAAAGCAAGGAAATACGGAGAGAATTGAGAAAACGCGCATCAGTGAAGAGTTGTATATAATTTTTCAATCCGACAAATCGAATCGGGCGGGAACTTCTTAGGTCCCAATTTTGCAGTGAATAATAAAAAGCGTTGAGCAGTGGATAGAAGGCTAAAAAAAACAAAATAATAAAAGTTGGAATCATAAATACTAAAAAAAATTGTTTTCTGGTCACTATTGAGCCCCCTTCTTGTTACACTGTTTAAATGGTTAGGAAAGAAGTCCAATTATTTTGATATAATGAATTTAGAAAAGGGGCTCCAAAGAGCCCCTTTTATTTCCTAATCGTTTATTTTTTCCCCAAGACTTCTTTTGCATAAGCAACTGCATCATCCAGAGCAGCCTGAATATCATAGGATTGACCAGCATAAGCTTTGGTAAAGAGTTCTTCAAGCTTAATGCCCAAGTAGTCACCAATTTCTGGCCATTCTGGTATTTGCAGAATACACATTTGTTGAATTTTCATCATCTCTACTTGGGCTTCAACAAATTCTGCTGGATAAGCAGCGGCAAATTCGGAGCTGGCAAAAGTTGACTTGCGGGCATTGGTGAGACCGGAGCCGGCTACAACCTTTCTGATTTCATTTTCTTTGCTAGTAAACCAACCGATGAACTTACCGGCGGCAGCTTTCAGCTCTTCAGTTGGACATCCTGCAACTGAAATCCCCAAACCATGAACAGCTGTATTGGAGATGGCGCCCATGGGACCGGCGGCTGGTTTTGAGTAGCCTACTTTGTCGTATACGACCGATCCTTTGGGATCCATAGTGTAATCCATTTTTAAGTTGGCGTATTCAACAATAGCAACCTTACCGGCATTGAAGTTATCCATGGCGTCTGACCAGGAAAGGGTAGGACTGGGGCTGTGTTTAATGAGCTCAATATAATATTCAACGGCTTTAACGGCTTCGGGAGAATTAAAAGCTGGAACACCATTTTCATCCAAATACTGGCCACCAAACATCTTGAGATAGGGGCTGAATCTCCAGACATTCATTCCTGATCCGCGAAGTCCGCGGACTGCGGTTCCGTAAAGTTCTGGAGGATTGTGAAAGTGTTTCACAACTTCTAAGTACTCATCGAGGGTTTGTGGAACAGCAATTCCATCTCTTTCAAAGAGGTCTTTTCGATAAAACATTACGTTTCCTTCAAATGTCATTGGGGCGCCATAGGTTATGTCATTAAAGGTTAGAACAGCAACTAATGGCTCAGAAAAATCAGCGAAATCATATTCCTCGGGATAATAATCTTTAATGGGGATTAACCAGTTGTTGACTGCAAACTCAGCGACGTTAGCTTCGTCGATATAATACACTTGATATTGACCGGCTTTGGTTGAGGCATCAAGGCGAGATTTTGATCTTCTTTCTAGTTCTGCAAAATAGTGAAACACAACATCGATATTTTCTTTTTCTTCGAATTCTGGGAGGTATTGCTCAAGAAGCTCCCATTCTCGCCGGGGTTGGGTAAGAACGTTGATGGTAATTTTATTCTGTGCAGAAGCTAAACCGGGGATAATCAATAAACTCATAGTTATTGTGATTAATAAGAGTACAAATAGTGATTTTTTCATTCTTTCAGCCTCCTTTAATAATTAAAAAGTGATAAAATGCTAATTTGACCAATTCTTCCACTATCACCCCCTAATTTAAAAATACATCATCAATACCAATATACACGACCAACAATAAAAAAACACTAAAATTTCAAAATATACCAATTATTAGGTTTATGGCTTTAAAAGGTATTATTTATTTATTTTAATAATATTAAATATTTTAATTAGTTAAGGAATCTTTGATAAAAAATTAATTAAAAAAAGCTATAAATAGCCTTCATCGTTCAGAATGTCGGCTACCCAGGAGGCAGCCATAGCTACTACCGTGGTACATTTATCGAGGTGAGCTCCAGCTTCTTCGAACTCTTTTCGAACTTCTTTTGATCTTAAACAAAAGGATTTTCCGAAGATTTGTTTGTGGATGTCAGCACAAATCACACTTCCATAGGTTTCAATAAATTTATCATGGAGTTTTTGCGCCATTTCATAGGCTTTGTACTGTGCTTCTTTATCACCATCAAGATCTAATTTTTCAAGTCGCCTTCCGACATAGCTCCCCATAATCATAATGCCCCCCGAATAGCCACCGCATGCGCTATCTCCACAAAGCGCCATTCCACCCGAAAGCCCACTTGCAGATTGAAAAAGGGTGTTATTGGTTTTCCCGGTAAATTTAAAGAAGGTTGCGATGAGGCATTGAGCGCACCCGCGATAATTTTTTTCATATTCAAAGCCAATTTCATAACACTCTTTTAATTTTTTTATCTTATAAAAATCTTTCTCAAGAGTTATTTTATTGAGGAATTTTTGATAATGCTCGGAAATCAATTGAATCAATTCAACTTCCCGATCAAGCTGGCAAAACTCTCGAATGGCCTCTTTTATCGAGTGATTTTTTAAGTATTCCTGAATGGTGCTTGATGCTTGATCTTCTTCTGAAACAAAAAGAAAGGCGGCAGCAACGGCTTTCGCCAGAAAATAGGGCATAATGCCATTTCGGATGCACATGAGGGCGGGACCGATAAGCCGATCTTCTTTTTTCAGCTTTCGAATGGGATCGGCTCCTACCCGGTTAATTTTATCTTTTAACATGGGATTTGCCATATTTTTTAGAACTCGGTTATTCCATTCCTTCATTTCCTCATTAGAATAGCCAAACTCTTTTTGTAGCGCTCGGCTTGATTCATTGAGTGCTTCGACTGCCATTTGTTGGGTTGCTTGATCTTGAATGGATTCAATGATGTATTGATATCCTTTTTGTTTTCCCAGGTAGGCATACACAGCGTGAATGGTATTATAGGTATACATTTTTCTTTTTTCCTCATGTGCCATATTAGTGGTATATAATAAGCCTTTGAACTGAGGCGGTTTACCCTTAAAGGCTGGTCGATCCAGGGTAAGCTCTGGGTAGCCATTGGTGAGAATAGTCAGTGGATCTTTTTCTTTCATTTCTGGAGTGGGCTCAATTCCCATTCGGATAATTAAGGTATCTACCAACCCAATGTATCGATTGAAATAATACTTTCCGGCATCGGAAAGCTCTTTAAAAAGATAATGTTTAAATTGTTCTGAAGGCTGGCAGATATTGGTGCTCATGAGAATATCAAGAGAACGATCAATTTTTTCGCGAGATCGTCTTTCGATAATTGCAGCGATGTCTTTGGCAACCTGTTCAAAAGCTGATGGGAAGACAACCAGGGATAAAATCGAACATTCTTTCAGTTTTTGAAAAATTTGGTCTTTTTCATCGATATGAAAGGCTTGAAAACCTTTAATAATGACTTCTTCTTTTTCTTCAAGGCTAGGAAGGTTCACTATAGTGTATTGCTTTTGGGTATTTAACCGATGTATCAGTTCCTGGTTGGAATCGACAAAAATTAAGTTATATCTTGCTTTATTAAACAAATCTGCGATAAACCCACGACCAATCTTTCCCGCTCCCCAGATAAGAATATTTTTTAGTTGGTTTGACATGTTGATTGTCCTTTCTTATGGAGTTGAATAAATATAAATATCTGATTAACTTAAGATTTACAGAACTGTTTTTGACTGAAATAAATTAAATTTGAAATCCATTGGGTTTAGTTATCAACCTAATAGTAATTTTATGAAAAAAGAAGGGGAAAGTTATTTATATTGTGAACAAGAGATGATGTTATGAACTCACATCGAGTATACATCATCTCTTGTTCAAACTTCCAGAAAAAATTATTGATGGGTGGGCGGAGGAGGAGAGGAAGTTCTCTGTGGAAAAGGGCTAGGTGTTGGAGTTGGATAGACTTCGGTACATTTTCGTTACTAAAAAACAGGCGGTATCTTTTTGATAGGATGTATCTTT
>DPKX01000206.1:0-332 GCA_003542295.1 Candidatus Atribacter hydrocarboniphilus | reverse complement strand
ATTATTCCAAAAACTTCCATCAGTGCAAGGGAGTGTTTTGATCAAACTAACGATTATGCTTGTACTGGTTGTGACCGGCGATACATCAACAACCCATACACCGGTTTCCGGGCTTCCCTTGACTAATAAGGTTTGGGTTTCGTCACCTGCGACAACGTGAATTGTAACGATATTTTCTGTTTTACATTTTCCTTCAGCAGTAAGGGTATATCTGGTAGTGACCAGGGGACTTACGTATTGAGAGCCGGATGTGACGGTAAAAGGTCCAAAAGTAGTCCCGAATTCAGAGGTAATTTTTATTGAGGTTACATCACTTGAAACGTTCCAATAGA
>DPKX01000212.1:2416-3460 GCA_003542295.1 Candidatus Atribacter hydrocarboniphilus | reverse complement strand
CTTATAATCTGAGAAAAGCGAATGGGTGGTTTTCCTTTCCGAGAAGGAACTCGATAAAGAAGGTCCTGCAACAACCCAAACTGGCATCCCCAACCACAAATCGATTTGTTTGACCACCAGGAAACCAGCAAAAGAATTGCAAACACCAATAATATTGCTGGTAATAGTCGTTGTTGCAAGAATATATTTTTTAATAGATTTCTTAAAGAACTAACCGGATTGGGCTCGACTCCGTAAATAAAACCAAAAATTATCACTCCTCCAACAAGAAAATAAATACGTATTTTGGAAGTAACTTTATTTTTCCTCAAAAAATAAGTGCTTACTATGGCTATCAATACCCATAAAACAACTTTTGAAATCATCCACGGGTTCATCTGAACCGGCATTTTACCACCGCCTAAACCTTAAGGGTCATTACTATATGTATTTATCATATATATATTTTTTTCTTATGTCAACTTTTATTGTCTCTTTTTAGTAAAATGTTTCCATTCCTTATAATAATTTTATTTTCCTCAATCTTTAAAAAATCACTCTTTTCATTTACACTGATAAAATAAATACCATCACCTTGGAGGGAATGGAATGAATGAGCGCGAAAGGGTAATGAATGCTCTTGAGTTTAATACCATTGATAAGGTTCCTTACCATTTAGATTTTACTGTTCCAGCCCGTAATAAAATGGCCCAATACTTGAATGATCAAAATTTCGAACAAAAAATCGGTAATCATTTAGCTTTCACTAAGGCATTGCCTCCCGATGCCTTTCAAGAAGTAAAACCAGGGTTTATCCGTGATGAATGGGGGGTAGTATGGAATCGAACCATTGATCCTGATATTGGAAATCCGATTCCGGTCTTTGCCCAACCGAGTTTCAAAGGGTATCGATTCCCCGATCCAGACGATCCCAGACGTTTTCAAGCATTACCAGCTTTTTTAGAAAAAAATAAAGATAAATTTTGCATTTTAAAAATGTCTTATTCTCTATTCGAACGGACCTGGTCTTTACGGGGAATGGAGAATGTTCTTACTGATATGATT
>DPKX01000212.1:0-2371 GCA_003542295.1 Candidatus Atribacter hydrocarboniphilus | reverse complement strand
GATATTGGATTTGATGGAGTTTATTTTGGTGACGATTGGGGATGGCAACGAGGACTCATTATGGGACCCGCCATGTGGAGAAAATTTATTAAACCTCGAATGGGACAAATGTATGCTTCCATTAAAAACAGAGGGAGAAAGGTATTCCTCCATTGCTGCGGAAAGGTTGATGAATTGTTTCCCGACCTCATTGAAATAGGTCTTGACGTTTTCAATCCTTTTCAGCCAGAAGTGATGGATATCTTTGCAATAAAAAAACATTATCAAGGCAAATTATCCTTCTATGGTGGAATTGGAATCCAAAGCCTCCTTCCCTTTGGGACGGTTGATGAGGTAAAAAGAGGAGTCCAAAACATTTTAGATGAAATTGGCAAAAATGGAGGATATATAGCTTCTCCTTCTCATGCTCTTCCAAAAGACATTCCCTGTGAAAATATTTTAGCCATGTTGGAAGTACTCAAAAACCAATCATAGTTTTTTCTTGTGGTTCATTGCTCATTTCTATTGATCTATCAATCTAAGGAGGCAAAATGAGGTGAAAAGGAAAACCTCTTTTTTCATTGTTCTTTTAACCATCGCTCTATTCCAGATCGTTTACGCTATTTCCTTTGCCGAACCCATAACCTTTACTCTTATCCATGTAAATGATACCCATTCTCATCTCGATCCCGAAACCGAAATTCTACCAATTGATGGAAATCCGACCCAGGTCCAATTGGGTGGATTAATTTTCTTAAAAACCGCTCTCGATCGTATATCAGCTGCTGATAATAACATTTTATTCTTGCATGCTGGTGATGCAGTGCAAGGAACTATGTATTTTATAAAATTTAATGGTCAAACCGATCAAATCTACTTGAATCACATGCCTGTAACCGCAATGACTCTGGGCAATCATGAATTTGATCGTACTTCTTCTTTTTTAGCAGAATTTCGTGATGGGTTATCCTTTCCAGTTTTGTGTTCTAATATCGATACCCAGGCTGACCCTGATTTAAAAGGAAAATTCGTTCCTTATCAAGTTTATGAAATTCAAGGTGAAAGAATTGGAATAATTGGCTTCATTACACCGGAAGTCATAACCGGTTCTAGTCCGGGAAAATCCGTTCAGTTTTTCTCGCCAGAAGCTCGAGCTCAAGCAGCCGTTAAGGACCTTCAAAGGCAAGGAATCAATAAAATAATTGTTCTTTCTCATATTGGTATAGACGCTGATATTCAATTAGCTCGGTCAGTAAGTGGGATTGATTTGGTTGTTGGTGGTCATTCACATACTTTAATGGGTGATTTTAAAGCCTTTGGTTACAATGCCAAATACCCATATCCGGTCATTGAGACTTCTCCCGACGGAGGAAAAGTTCTCATTGTTCAAGCTTGGGAATGGGCAAAGGTTTTAGGAAGAATCCAACTGAGCTTTGATGATGAAGGAATAATAATGAGTTACAACGCCCAACCTCTTCTCCTGATAGGGAATAACTTTAAACAAAAATGGCAAGACACCAATCAAGACGGAATTATAAATACAAAAGATGACTATACTCCAATAACTGCTCAAAATGCTCCAGATAAATATCAGTCAATTCTTCGGTATATCATACAGAGCGGTCAGGCTGGGATTTTTGTCCCTCCAGATTCAATGAAAGAAATCTATACCCAATTTTCGTCTGGATTATTGGAACTCAAAAACACGGTAATCGCCGAATCTGCCGATGATTTAATACGAAACAGCAACAACTCAGGCCCCGGCCCTCTCATCGCCTTAAGCATGCTGAATAAAACATCATCTATGGGAGCTCAAGGTGCTCTCCTTAATCCCGGAGGGGTCCGTACCGATTATGAAGTTGGTGAGATTACCGTGGGAATGGTTTACGATTGCCTTCCCTTTCAAGGAACTCTGGTTCTCTCTGACCTTTCTGGCCAAGAACTTACTCAGGTTTTAGAGGATATGGTTAATTATTCGCTATCCAAAAAAGCGTATAATGCTAATATTTATGCCTATATAGCTGGTTTCCGTTTCCATTTAGACCCTTCACTTACTCAGGGCTCCAGGATTTCCCACATTGAAATCAAGCAATCCGATGGGAGTTACCAACCCTTAGAACCTGATAAAACCTACCGATTAGTCACCAATAGTTTCCTGGCTCAAGGTGGAGATGGTAATAGCGTATTAGAAAAAATCCCTAAAAAACAGGATACCGGCCTGATTGATGCCGACGTTTTTCTTGAATTCATCCAAGGCACTACCCTAAAAAATCCAACTGAAGAGTTAGTGATTATAAAAGACTTCTAAATCCAGATAAGATGAATTTTAATTTGCCCAAAATTTTCTATCCTGAAAATCCACTAATTCTTAAAAATGCCGTCATCCTGAGCC
>DPKX01000136.1:1448-12727 GCA_003542295.1 Candidatus Atribacter hydrocarboniphilus | reverse complement strand
GCCCAGAGCGAGACCGGAAAAATGAATTTCATTCCAAGGTATAGAGTAATCACCATAATCATGCCTAATCCATAATGCGCTAACCGACTCTTAAAGTTCAATGGTAAAACAAAATTGATTAGAGTGTTTTCGAGAATCGTTCCACAAAAAATTCCAACAAGAGATCCGNNACGAGCCGATAAAGGGTCGGAAGAAAAATAGTATAGCAATCCCCCCACTAACAAACTCAAGAAAAAGGATCTTGCGGGAAGAAATTTCAACCTTATTCTCTCAAACCGATAAAATAAATACCAGAAAAAAAGAGCTATTACAAATCCTAAAACTGAACCAACAATAACATCGCGTGGATAGTGAACCCCTAAGTAAATCCGAGAAATTGCAACAAAAGAACTTATAATAATTGCTAAAAGGAAATAAATGTTCTTGGGATAGGACCAAGCTAAAAAAAAGGTAACAGTTGCAACCGATTGAGCATGTCCACTAGGAAAAGATTTTCCTTCGGAATTCTCTAAAATCCGTAGTTCTGGATGCTGGGGACGAGGAAGATTAAATAATTCCTTTAGAGTAAAATTAATATACATTGAAAAAAAGATTACAATACCAAGTTGGATGGCAATTTTCTTGTTCAAGCATAAATAGATAAAAGACAGAAAAAACAAGTAAAATAATTCCGATCCTAAAAAGGAAAAAAAATGAAAGAGAACATCTAAAACCGGATTAGAAAACTGCTGCAAAACAAGAATGAATTCTTCGCTCACATTAAACAACCCCTTCTATTCTCAAAATTTTCAATCTTTACTTGAGACTCAATAAAGGGGAAGTAAAGATAAACCTTAAGGTTTTTATGGTTGTCAAATTATAAAACCAAATTCAAGATTATTCCAGTAAGAGTTGATGCAAAAAGCATAATTATCGTTCCTTGAATCAGTTTTTTTGCTCCAAGTTCTTTTAAAATTACCATAAAAGTTGCCACACAGGGAAAAAACATGGCTAACATTACCGAAGAGATGACCAATTGTTTCACCGTGAGTTGTAAGGGGGCGAGCAAGCCCATAGCTATGTCTTTCCGAAGAAAACCAAGTACTAATACCAAGGAAACTTCGCTGGGAAGACCTAAATATTTTTGGAAAAAAGGACCGATAGCTTGCGCAATATAGGGGAAAAGATTGGTCATAAATAGAAGATTAACCGCCAGAATTCCCAAAGAAACGATCGGAAGAGCTTCTTTTAAAAACCCTTTCACTCGAAGCCACAATTTAGGAAGAAGAGTTTTCCAATAGGGGAAACGGTAAGGAGGTATTTCCAGAATAAGAGCTGGACGATATCCTTTTACAGTGTATTTTAATATAACCCCCAAGATAATCCACACCAAGAGAAGAATAAAATAAACCAACATGACCGGCATGGTGCCGTGTTTACCCAAAACCCCAAAAATCAAGGCTTGTTGTGAAGCACAGGGAACAGCAATCGAAATCAAAACTGATATTATAAATCGTTCGGTTTTGCTTTCTAATATTCTAGTAGACATTATTCCTGGCACATTGCATCCCAAACCTAACAAAGTAGGAACTATGGCATAACCGTGTAAACCAATCCGGTGAAAAAACCCATCCAACAAAACCGCTAAACGAGGAAGGTATCCAGTATCTTCCAATAACCCGAGAATAAAATAAAAGGAAATAATATAGGGAAGAACAACTCCCAATTCAATGTATATTCCCGTAGAAAGCAAGCCGAGTGATTGTTCAAAATCGATTTTTCCGTCAACCAGATGTCCGATTAAAATAGTTCTTAAAAAAGGAGAAAAAGATAAATGCCTGTCAAGACCCAATAAGAGAGGATAGTAAAATCGATAAAAAAGTGGGTCAAGAATATAGTTGATCAGTCCTTCACCAATAAACCGAACTACCCAAAATACTCCATATAAAACCCCTAAACCGATGAGAAATCCACTGATGGGTAACAGAGTCGCTTCCTTTAAACGATCAACCCAGGTTGGCTTGTGGTAAGAAAAAGATTGCACAGCTTGAATAACTTGACCAATTTCATGCCAACGTTCCTGGTGTGAACTCGGCACAATAATTGGTACTCGAGCATAGTCAAGGTCTTGGAGAAGTTGCTTCATCCCCTCTCCAGTAGTAGCAACTACCGGAATAACCGGTATGCCTAAAATCTGCGAAAGAGCTTGGATGTCTATTCTGACTCCCCTTCGCTGCACCTCATCCCACATGTTAAGAGCAATTACCATCGGTTTCTTTTTTTCTAAAAGTTCAAAAGTAAGATAAAGGTTCCGCTCGAGGTTGCCAGCATCAATTACATTGACAACAATATCAGCTTCATCAATCAGTTTTCCAGCAATTCTTTCGGCTTCAGCATCGGCTTCTAAAGCGTAAGTTCCAGGAGCATCAATCAACTCAAATTTCACTCCATCACGACTTATTTGACTCCGAGATATCTCAACTGTTGTTCCCGGATAGTTTGATGAAACCGCATATATCCCGCTTAATCGGGTAAAAATAACGCTTTTCCCGACATTTGGATTTCCTGCTAAGACGATTTTTTTCATTTCTCTATTTTAACTTTAATCCGACTTGCAATCCCGCGCCCCAAGGCAAGGTCATGATCATCGATACGAATTACGATTGGTCCGCCAACCAAGATTTGGCTAATTTTCACTACCTTTTTTCCAGGTATAATGCCCATCACACATAGTTTTCTCACCAATCCATGGCCATGATCGATCTCAGTAATTGTTCCAGTTTGACCAGGAAGCATATCAATTAATGTGGTAAATGAATCAGCTGATTTTGGAACTATGCATCGTTTTAGGATCAAGAAAACCATCCCCTTAAGTTTTTAGATCTCATCGACATTTATCACAGAGTCCATAAAAATAAATTTGGTGGGATTCAATTTTAAAACCATATCGCTGGGTTAATTCTTTTTCTAAATAGGAAACGAACTCACTTTCTCCCATAATCTCACTGTAATCAACAACTCTGCCGCATTTATTACAAACTAAATGGTGGTGATGAATGGGTCTTTGAGTGATTTCAAAATGATCCTTTCCATCTCCAAAATTAACCCGATGTAAAATTCCAACTTTGGTTAGTAAATCAAGATTACGATAAACTGTAGCTATCCCTGCTTTTTGGTCCCCTTTTTTAAGATATTCATGAACTTCTTCGGCAGAAAGATGTTTTCGATTTTCTTCAAACACCTCAACTATAGCCATTCGAGACGAAGTAACCTTAATATTATGTTTTTTTAAAACCTTTTCCCATTCATGATTAGACATTTTTCTACCAACTTATAATGATAATCATTATCATTAACAATTATAATTCTTCAAACCTTAAACTTCAAGATAAATTTGATTTATTTNNATTTAAAATTTTTGAGGCACAATTTATCGCGCCAGTTTAAGGAATTTTCGTCTTCATTTGACGCCTTAAAACACGGGAAGGCCAATTAAACCTTTTTGACCCTTCCCGTGTTTTTATTTCAATATTTTTTAGGTTTTCTTGCAATTTTAGTTTGAGTGTGGTATATTCTTGCTACTTTTATAGTATAGCCTGGAATATTTTCAATAATAATCGGGCTGTTAAAAACTATGAAGGGGCTCAGTAGGTATCGAAGGGGTCACAGAGAGCTTACCACTTGCTGAAAGTAAGCACCCGTATGAAATACCGAAACTCACCCTGGAGTTACAGGCTGAACGAGTATCTATTAAGCCGGGTCGGGAACTCCCGTTATCGAGGATGGTATAGGTAAAATTACCCGTACCTGTAATGAGTTGGCCGATATGTTGGCAAGTCGGGTGGTACCGCGGGGAAGTTCTTAAAACCCCTCGTCCCTGTAAGGACGAGGGGTTTTTTGTTATCATGACTTCTACTATTATTCCAAATCTTTATAGATTGCCACAATAAATCATGAAGGAGGAATTTTATGAAAAGTGAATTAGTTAAAAACGGACCCGATCGTTGTCCGCATCGTTCCTTGCTATTTTCTACTGGAATATCACGCTCTGCTATGGAAAGACCTTTTGTTGGAATAGCCAGTTCCTATTCTGATTTAGTTCCCGGACATATCCATATGCGTGAATTAGAGCGCTTTATCGAAAGAGGCATTGAAGCAGGAGGAGGAACTCCATTTATTTTTGGAATTCCAGGAATATGTGATGGCATTTCTATGGGCCACGAAGGCATGCGGTATTCTTTACCCAGCCGCGATGTAGTTGCTGATAGCATTGAGGCAGTTGCCAAGGGACATGCCCTTGATGGTTTAGTACTGCTCACCAACTGCGATAAAATTACTCCAGGAATGCTTATGGCAGCAGCTCGCTTAAACATACCTGCTTTAGTTGTAACAGCTGGACCCATGCTTTCCGGCCGGTACCAAGGAAGAAAGCTTTCCTTTGTTCGAGACACCTTTGAAGCAGTTGGAAAATATCATGCCGGTCTATTGAGTGAAAAAGAATTAAGTGCCTTAGAAGTTGAAGCTTGTCCCGGTGGAGGATCTTGTCAGGGACTTTATACTGCTAATACCATGGCATGTCTGACTGAAACCATGGGAATGAGTCTACCTGGTTGTGGAACTGCACCAGCGGTATTAGCAGAAAAACGAAGAATTAGTTATGAAAGCGGTAAACAAATTGTTCAATTGATAAAGCAAAATTTAACCCCACGGATGATTCTCAACTCTGTATCACTTAGAAATGCTATAACAATGGATTTAGCTTTGGGTGGTTCTACTAACACCGTCCTTCATTTATTAGCTTTGGCCAATGAGTTAGGTTTGAATGAAATCAATCTTGACATTTTTAACCAGCTTTCTTTGAAGGTTCCCCATTTAGTACTCCTTCGTCCTGCGGGTGAACTGTTTATGGAAGATCTTCACTTTGCTGGAGGGATTCCTGCCGTTGAAAAAATTCTCGGAGATTTAATTGAAGATAATCTTACAGTGAGTGGCGTTTCGGTTAGAGAAATTCAAAATTCTGTCCAATTTATTGACCAAGAGATTATACGACCTCGGGAAAATCCTCATTCCCAAGAGGGTGGCATTGCAATACTAAAGGGTTCCTTAGCTCCTGAAGGAGCGGTTGTTAAACAATCTGGTGTTAGTCAAGATATGAAAATTTTTCGAGGCAAAGCAGTCTGTTTTAATAGCGAAGAAGAGGCTATGAAAAAAATTACTAAAGGGAAAATCTCGAAAGGGAGCGTAATCGTGATCCGCTACGAAGGACCAAAGGGAGGTCCAGGGATGAGAGAGATGTTGGCTCCAACCTCGGCCATAGTTGGAATGGGCCTAAGCCATGATGTCGCCTTGGTTACCGATGGTCGTTTTTCCGGCGGAACTCGAGGACCCTGCATTGGCCATATTGCCCCTGAGGCCTATGACCGGGGACCGATTGCACTGGTCAAGGACGGTGACGAAATTCTCATCGATATTCCATCTAGAAAATTAGAGTTATTGATAAATGATGAAGAAAAACAAAAACGGCAAGAACAATTGGTTCTCCCACCACCCAAATATACCCACGGCCTCCTCGGCCGCTATATTGAAAGAGCCCTGCCCACGAACCAAGGGGCGGCTATGAAGTGATTGTGAGGTGAATGCATTGAAAATGAAGGGTGCTCAAATTTTAATCGAACTCTTGAAAAAAGAGGGAGTTACTACCATATTCGGCTATCCAGGTGGCTCAGTAATAGATATATATGATGCTTTGTATCAGGCTCCTGAAATAAAGCATATTTTGGTTCGCCACGAACAGGCTGCAGCCCATGCTGCTGATGGCTATGCTCGAACTACGGGTAGGGTGGGAGTTTGTATGGCAACTTCCGGGCCAGGATCAACCAACTTGGTTACTGGCTTAGCCAACGCCTATATGGATTCAATCCCTATTATTGCTATCACCGGCCAAGTAGTCACGCGTCTTATTGGAAAGGATGCGTTTCAAGAAGCCGATACGACCGGTATCACCATGCCAATTACGAAACACAACTTTTTAATAAAGAGTATTCATGAACTGCCGTTGATAGTAAGAGAGGCTTTTTTAATTGCTTCTACGGGTCGTCCCGGACCAGTTCTAATTGATATTCCAAAAGATGTTCAGGTTGCCGAGGTTGATTTTAACTATCCAGAAAAATTTGAAATCCCCGGTTATAAACCTACCTATCGTGGTCACTTTAACCAGATCAACATGACCGCTCAGGCCATAAAGGAGGCAACAAGGCCTCTCTTTTATGTCGGTGGTGGTGTTATTGCTTCTGGGGCATCAGATATTCTTCTGGAGGTTGTTGAAAAAACCGACATTCCTGTTACCTATACCCTTATGGCAAAAGGAGCCATTCCCGAGGATCATCGACTTTCATTAGGATGGCTTGGAATGCATGGTTCTTACCATGCCAATAAGGCTATTATGAATTGCGATCTTTTAATTGCTGTTGGTGCCCGCTTTGATGATCGGGTTACCGGAAATACCACCACCTTTGCCAATCGAGCTAAGATCGTTCATATTGATATTGATCCTGCTGAAATAGGCAAAAATGTTAAGATCCACATCCCCATTGTTGGTGACGCTCGTAATATTCTCAGCGAACTTAATAAAAGAACTGAGGCAAAAAAACACGATGAATGGTTAGAAACCATTGAAAAATGGAAAAAAGAATATACTCCAAAACCACCCGCCAACAATGAACTGGTAGCCCAGACCATCATCGAATCGGTTTATCAGGCTACCCAGGGTGATGCCATTTTGGTTACCGATGTTGGTCAGCATCAAATGTGGGCAGCAAAGCATTTTCTCTGTCATCGACCTCGCAGATGGGCCAGCTCAGGTGGTCTTGGAACTATGGGATTTGGTCTTCCAGCAGCAATTGGTGCTCAAATCGGCAACCCTGATCAGACTGTTGTTCTTTTTAGTGGTGACGGAAGTATCATGATGAAAATTCAAGAACTGATTACCGCGGTCAATAACTGTCTTCCTCTTAAAATTTTCGTTTTGAACAATAATTATCTTGGCATGGTAAGACAGTGGCAGGAATGCTTTTTTGATTGTCGATATTCATCAACTCATATTATCAATCCTGACCTTGCCAACCTGGCTCAAGCATTTGGTGCTGAAGGCATCCCGGTTCAAAATCAAGAGGAACTCGACAGAGCCATGCCCAGAGTTTTGGAAGTTAAAGATCATCCGGTTCTTGTTGATTGTCATATCAGCAAAGAAACGAATGTGTATCCTTTTGTGCCTCCGGGAAAATCATTAGATGAAATGATTTTAGAATAATTTTGATAAGGAGATGTGCCATGCAACATATAATATCGGTTCTGGTGGAAAATAAACCACGGGTTCTGGCACGAGTGGCGTCCCTTTTCGCCAGGCGGGGATACAATATCGAAAGTCTTGCCGTCGGTCATACCCAGGACCCTGATGTTTCACGAATCACTTTAGTGGTTCGTGGTGATGAAGACATTCTTGAACAAATCACCAAACAACTCTACAAATTAATAGAAGTAATCAAGGTTGGTGATTTTACTGAGATAAGTTATGTTGATCGAGAGCTTTCGCTGATTAAAGTGAATGCTCCTTCCAATCTTCGCGGTGAGATTGTGCAAACCGCTGAAATTTTTCGTGCGAGAATTGTTGATGTTAGCGAAAAAAGCCTTCTCATTGAAGTCACTGGAACATCAGATAAAATAGACGCCCTTAAACAACTCATGAAAAAATACGGAATTATTGAAATGACCCGAACCGGTAAAATCGCCTTAGCTCGGGGGGGTCAATCCTTATAATTCTCTAAAAATCTTATAAAATTTAATCAATTTATACTTTAGGGAGGTTCACATTATGGCTCGAATTTTTTATGATCAAGATGCTCAATTGGAATTGTTACAAGGGAAAAAAGTATCAATTATCGGATTTGGAAGCCAAGGAAGCGCACAAGGTCAAAATCTTAGAGACAGTGGAATCGAGGTCATCATTGCTGAGTTACCGGGTACTCCCGGTTATGAAAAAGCGAAAAAGGTTGGATTTTCTCCAGTTTCTGCCGAAGAAGCAGCTCAAAAGGGAGATATTATACAGATGTTGGTACCAGATCAATTTCAACCGATGGTCTATCAACAGTCGATAGCAAAAAATCTTTCATCCGGGAAAGCTTTGATGTTTTCACATGGTTTTAACATTCATTTCCACCAAATCGTTCCACCGCCTTCGGTCGATGTTATCATGGTAGCCCCCAAGGGTCCAGGCGATTTGGTAAGGAGAATGTATCAAGAAGGTAAAGGGGTTCCTTCTTTGATTGCCGTTTATCAAAATGCTTCAGGTCATGCCAAAGAACTCGCCTTGGCTTATGCTCGTGGAATCGGAGCTACCCGAGCAGGGGTTTTAGAAACCACCTTCGAAGAAGAAACTGAAACCGATCTCTTTGGTGAACAAGCGGTTTTATGCGGAGGATTAACTGCATTAATAAAAGCTGGCTTTGAAACCCTCTTGGAAGCAGGTTATCAACCTGAAGTTGCTTACTTTGAATGCCTCCATGAAATGAAACTTATAGTTGATCTGGTGTATGAAGGAGGCCTTAGTCTAATGCGTCAGGTCGTGAGTGACACCGCCGAATTTGGTGATTTAACCCGTGGCCCAAGAGTCATTAATCAAGAAACCAAAAAAGAAATGAAAAAGATTTTAACTGAAATACAAGACGGGAGTTTTGCCCGGGAATGGATTTTAGAAAACCAGGCTAACCGACCAACGTATCACGCTTTAAGAGAAAAAGACTTTCAGCACACCATTGAAAAAGTGGGAAAACAGCTGCGTGATATGATGCCCTGGTTAAAAAAATAACAGGGAGGGAAACAGCGTGAAAAAAGTTCGAATACTTGACACCACGCTAAGAGACGGGGAACAATCCCCAGGAGTATCATTAAACGTTCAAGAAAAATTAGAAATTGCCAGACAATTAGCCCGTCTCAATGTTGATGTTATTGAGGCGGGTTTTGCCGTTGCTTCTTCTGGTGACGCACTGGCAGTTAAAAGCATAGCCCAGGAAGTAAAAGGACCAATCATTAGTTCTTTGGCTCGTTCCAAAGAAAAGGATATAGATATTGCTTGGGAATCAGTGCGTTTTTCTGAGCGACCTGCCATTCATACTTTTATTGCAACTTCCGATATCCACCTCAAATATAAGCTTCGAATGAGTCGCGAGCAAGCTCTGGAGCAAGCAGTTTGGGCAGTTAAACGTGCTCGAAATTATGTGGGCGAAGTTGAGTTTTCAGCCGAAGATGCAACCCGTTCTGACTGGGATTATCTTTGCCAAGTATACTCGGCAGTAATCAAAGCCGGGGCAATGGTTTTAAACGTACCCGATACGGTTGGGTATACTACCCCTGAAGAGATGAAAGCTTTAATTCAGCATCTTTATAAACACACTGATGGGATAGAAAAGGTAATGGTGAGCATTCACTGCCATAATGACTTGGGTTTAGCGGTTTCAAATTCTCTTTCGGCTATGTTGGGTGGTGCCGGTCAAATTGAATGTACCATCAACGGAATTGGAGAACGAGCAGGAAATGCTTCTTTGGAAGAAATTGTTATGGGTTTACATGTTCGTAAGGATTTCTATCAAACTGAGACCGGAATTAATTATTCTGAAATTTATCGAACCAGTCGCTTGGTCAGCCAACTTACTGGCATGTTAGTCCAACCCAATAAAGCAGTAGTTGGTCAAAATGCCTTTGCCCATGAATCAGGAATCCATCAAGATGGAGTATTGAAAGAAAAAAGTACTTATGAAATCATGGATGCTAAATTAATCGGGCGCGAGGAAAAAGTCTTGGTGCTGGGAAAACATTCTGGCCGGCACGCTTTTAACAATAAGCTAGAGGAACTTGGATATCATCTTTCCGAAGAAGAACTCAATCAAGCTTTCGAGCGCTTTAAGGCTTTAGCTGATCAGAAAAAGCAGATTGCCGAAGCAGATCTTCAATTTATTGCTGCTGATGAGGCCACTCGAACCGAAGAAGTTTACCGCTTGGATTTTGTTCATGTTTGCTGTGGAAATAACATCTTACCAACCGCAACGGTAAGGCTCGTCCACGAAAATGGCTCAACCTTACAGGGAGTAGCTACTGGTGTTGGTCCGGTCGATGCTGCCTATAAAGCAATTGGTCAGATGGTTGGACTTTCTTCAAATTTAGTGAACTTTACCCTCCAGTCGATATCGGGAGGAACCGAAGCATTAGGAGAAGTTGTGGTTCGAATTTTTACTGATGATACTGTCTATGTGGGGAGAGGTTCTCACCAGGATGTTGTGGTTGCCAGTGTCATTGCTTATCTTTCAGCTATAAACAAAATGACCCAACAGAAAAAACTGAACCCTCAGACCCACTTATAAATCCAATGGGAACCTTAAATACTATTAAATAATTAGGACGGTGAATCTTTTAATAGATTCACCGTCCTTCATTATATTTTTTATAATAGGAGCCTTAACCATGGGAATGACAATTACTGAGAAGATAATTGCTGCTCATAGCGGCAAAGAAAGGGTATCGGCAGGTGAGTTAGTACAGGTTTCTGTTGATTTAGCCCTTGCTAACGATATCACCGCCCCATTGAGCATAAAGGAATTAGAGAAACAACGAATTAATTCGATGTTTAATCCAAACCAAATTGTTTTAGTTGCTGATCATAATACTCCAGCCAAAGATATTGCTTCAGCTCAAAATCTAAAATTAATGAGAGAGTTTGCTCAAAAAAATCAGATAAAAAACTTTTTCGAAGGAGGTTCAGTAGGTATTGAGCACGTTCTCCTCCCAGAAAAAGGATTAGTCTTGCCTGGTGACCTGATTATTGGAGCCGACTCGCATACTTGTACCTACGGGGCATTGGGCGCTTTTTCCACTGGGATGGGAAGTACTGATATTGCAGCGGCTTGGGCTTTAGGAGAAACCTGGCTTAAAGTCCCGGAATCAATTAAATTTATCTATAGTGGCCAACCCGGACGGTTTGTTACCGGAAAGGATTTTATCCTTTTTATCATTGGTGAAATAGGAGTCGAAGGAGCTCGTTACTGCAGCATGGAATTTACTGGATCAGGAATCTCCACTCTCTCGATGGATGGACGCTTCACTATGGCTAATATGGCAGTGGAAGCTGGAGCAAAAAATGGCATCATGGAAGCTGATGCCATCACTTTATCCATGCTGTCTAATATTTCTTTATCGAGGAAACCAAGGATATATCATTCAGATTCAGACGCGGAATGGAAAGATGTTATCGA
>DPKX01000136.1:0-1383 GCA_003542295.1 Candidatus Atribacter hydrocarboniphilus | reverse complement strand
ATTAATCAATCAGTTATTGGTTCGTGTACCAATGGCCGAATTGAAGATTTAAGACAAGCTGCTGAAGTTTTGAGAAACCGCAAAGTCCATCCTGGGGTTAGGCTCTATATTTTTCCTGGAACTCCTTCTGTTCTTTTGCAAGCAGAAAGAGAGGGTTTAGTACAAATCTTTTTGGAATCAGGTGCGGTTCTCTGCCCTCCTTCCTGTGGTCCTTGTCTTGGTGGACATTTAGGGGTTTTAGCCGAGGGAGAGCGTTGCATCTCAACTACTAATCGTAATTTTGTTGGGAGAATGGGACATACCAAAAGCGAAGTTTACTTAGCAAATCCCTATATAGCTGCCAGCTCCGCTATTGCTGGATATATTATTACTCCCGACCAGCTCATGTGATATGAAGTTAGTTAAAAATATTTTCAAAAAAAGGAATTTCGCACATTTCAAGTTAGATGTTTTTTAAGAATTTCCATTTTTAAAGTTGGAGTTGATTTTATGATAATACAAGGAAAGGTTATCCAATATGGTGACAATGTTGATACTGATGTAATTATCCCAGCTCGCTATCTAACTGCAACAGATCCTTTGGAGTTAGCAAAGCATTGCATGGAAGACATAGATCCTGATTTTCAAAAGAAGCGAAATAATCACTCAATAATCGTTGCAGGAAAAAACTTTGGCTGTGGCTCTTCCCGAGAACATGCCCCTCTAGCCATTAAAGGATCGGGGATAAAGGCAATTATTGCTTCTTCTTTTGCAAGAATTTTTTATCGGAACGCCATCAATGTTGGGCTTCCCATATTAGAACTTGAAGAAGCGGATACACGTTTGTCCTCCGGGGATGAAGTCGAAATAAACATTCAAAAGGGGACCATTACCAACCTAACTCAAAATAAAGTTTACCAGGCTCAGCCCTTCCCTCCGTTTATACAAGAGATTATGGCTCGTGGAGGCTTGATGAATCTGGTCAAGGAAAGAATTTCATCTTAGTTTGTTAACAGGGAGATGAATCACTCTCCCTGTTAACAAAAAAATATTTTTAATAACCAAGCCTCTTATCTTTTAATTCCACAAGAATCGCGAACCATGAATTCAGTAGTAAAATGGTTCGACCGGAATTGCCATTTTCTCGTCCTTCAATTATTTTAACCAGTAGCATAACTGCTTGTTCTCCTAATTCTTTGGCTTTCCAGTCTATTCCAGAAAGAGCCGGCTCAAAAAAATTAACTGCCTGGTTTTCCAGCATGCTCACTATCGATAGATCACCAGGAATGCTTCTTCCAAGATTTTTTGCAGCTCTCATAGCTCTTTCAGCTAAAATTTGGCTTTCGGTAAAGAGAGCTATAATGTTTGGGCTTTTTTTAAAAACATTTTTAACTACCAACTCGG
>DPKX01000195.1 GCA_003542295.1 Candidatus Atribacter hydrocarboniphilus | reverse complement strand
ATTTCCAATACTGTATTAGGAAGAGAAGAGAGAAAGCCTTTTAAAAGATTAATATCTTCTGGGCTATCGTTCAATCCAGGAATAAGCGGGTAGCGGAAAATCATTTTCTTGGGATATTTTAAGCTTAGGATAGAAGCATTTTCAAGAATGGTAAGATTGGAAACCCCGGTATATTTCTGGTGCTTTTGATCATCAATCATTTTGATATCATAGAGAATTAGGTCAACCCCTTGAGCAAAATTTAGCAGGATAGTCAGATCACTGTCATTTCCCTGGTAATAGCCTGAAGTATCAAGAGTTACGTGATAACCCAGTCTTTTCAAGCGTTTAGTCAATGCCAAAGCAAAATCATACTGGTAGAGCGGTTCTCCACCGGAGAGAGTAACACCTCCTCCTGATTGTTGATAAAATACCTCATCCTGAGCTACCTCTTTTAAAATTTCCTCAATGGTAGTTTCTCGACCGATCATTTTTAAAGCCGATGATGGACATTGCTCAACACATAACCCGCATAAATTACATTTTTCTCTATCAATCCTTTTTGGGTTTAAAAGATGACAGGCTCCCAGTGGACAGATGGTTTCACATATACCACATTTCAGGCATTTATTAGCGTAAAATCCAATTTCGGGGTTGGGATTCTGTGATTCTGGATTATGACACCAAAAACATTTTAAAGGGCAAACCTTAAAAAATATTGTAGTTCTAATACCTGGACCGTCATGGATTGAAAAACGCTGAATATCAAAAATGTTCCCTTTCATCGAGAAACTTTCATCCTTTCTGAAAAATCGAATTCAATAAACTAACGATAACATTTTTATGGTTAATCCTAATCAACTTGTGCTAACCACCGTATACTCTGGTGCCAAAAGGTAGGGTAGTGCTGCCACCGAACAAAATCACATCCCCAATGAGGAGCTAGGTCTGAAGCAAAAGCCATGGTTCTACCTTTACCATGTCCCCCCAGTGCAATAAAAACGTCATTATTACCAATCGTGGCAATCAACTGAGCATCTTCTTTGACCATAAGGCGATTATATCCTAAAAAAGCCGGCCATTCTGTTCCGGGGATTCCTTCTAAAATAGGATGATCTTTTATAATTTTCGGTTTAATACCTTCGGTGCTTTCCATTCGGTCATCGCCCTCATAAAGGAGAACAGGAAGAATTTCTTCCATCGGACTGTTGTGATAGTTAGCCATGCTACGGAAACCCTGGAAAGACATCCAACCACCACACATTGCCAAACTTCCACCTTCCTTTACGAATTCTTGTATTAATTTCAGTTTATCTGGACCCATAGGAACCTTAAACATATCTGGATAAAAAGTCAGGGTGTTCCTTCCAACATCGCTTAAGATGATCACCTGGTATTTCCGGAGTTCAGCCAAGCTATCTGGAAACAAAGTTAAGGCAATATGATTTGGCATATGGGTTAACTCCACATCAGAAAAGGGTTTCAAAGCATCCTTAAACCAGGTGGCAAAATCTTCAAACCCCCCTAAAGGAACTACATCAAAACCTTTGATGTGAAATTTCGATACGATCCAGGTTTCACCAACTAATAGTACTTTTACTTTTTCTTGAGCACTCATTTTTGTTAAGCCTCCTTTAAATTAATTTATCCCTTACCATAACCAGCCATCAAACCTGAAATAAAAAATTTCCCCAAAAATATAAAAACCAAGACTGGAACGATTGATGTAATAGCAGCACCGGCCATCTGGATATGCCACTGGGCAATTTGAGTTCCTTTGAGTTCAGCTAAGAAGGGCATAACCGGCTTAACATCCGGTCCCCGGGTTAAAACAATACCCAATAAAAATTCATTATAAATTTGAATAAATACCAAGATTGCAGCTGAAACAATCCCTGGTAGTGAAACTGGAATCAAAATTTTCAAATAATATTTAAAAGGTTTGCATCCATCAAGGATGGCAGCTTCCTCAAGTTCGGGAGGAATTTTCATAAAAAAAGTCCCGGTGATCAAGGTAGCCATTGGAGCGTTGAGAAGGACATAGATGAAAATCAAACCCTGATAAGAATTGAGGAGTGCCAGGCTTTTGAGTAATTGGGTAATTGGAATTAAAATAATATGATAAGGTAAAAAGGTCACCACAACAATCAAGAAAAAAAGAGGAGTAGCAAAGCTAAAATTAAATCCAGTTAAGGAATATCCGGCCATTGTTCCAAATAAAAGGCAAAGAAAAGTCGAGGATAAGCTGATAATGATACTATTTTTTAGCCCAACTTTTAAAGAATCGAAAGCTTTCAAATAATTAGAAAATTGGGGCTTTTGGGGTGGAGCGAGATATCGTTGCAGGGCAACTTCTTCCTGGGTTTTAAGCGATGTGCTAACCATAGCATAAATGGGGATCATCCAAACCACGGCTAATAATACCACCAAAGTAACTGAAATCGTCATAAAATGTTTTTCTTTCATATCCGTACCCATTTTTTTAAAGCCCATAATGAATAGGGAATCACTATAATAGCAGAAAAGATCAACATAACAATACT
>DPKX01000208.1 GCA_003542295.1 Candidatus Atribacter hydrocarboniphilus | reverse complement strand
ATGGGTATTTTTATTGTTATCTGGTACCACCAAAGTAGCATGAGGGTCTATCCTGAAAACCCACGGGCATGATAAATCAAGTCCCTACCAAAGAATGTAAAATTGTAGGGGCACAATGCATTGTGCCCATTCTTTAATAATATAGCGATATGCCTTGGAACGTCGATTATCGAGGTTTCGCTCTCATCTTGACTTTCTCCAATCATAGGAGATATAAAAAAGAAGGATTTTTTCTTTCTATTTCTTTGCAATAAGCCACACATACATTTTAACAGAAACTTGATTATGGATAATAGCGTAATCTGACTTACCGAATTATAACACCGTGAGTTTAAAAAAGTATGAATGATGGGTTTCGCTATGGGAGACATTCAAACAAAAGTTTTTGAAATTAAGCTTAATAAAAAAAATGGCGCCCTCAAGCGGATTTGAACCGCTGTCGCCGCCTTGAAAGGGCGGTGTCCTTACCGGGCTAGACGATGAGGGCGCAAACTGATTTTTCTTTTTAAAACAAGCAGTGATTATTCTATAGAAATTATCCTTTAATATCAAGACCCCAACCAAATATTTTCACAAAAAATTTTAAAAAGCCCGGAAAACCCGGGCTAATTCATTCTTATTCCTTTGAAATGGCACTGGTCGCGCAAGAGTCAATCGCTTCATCAACACATTCCAGGCCTTCATCAGCTCCTGGTTTCACACTAGCCTTCTCATCAGAATTCATTTCAAAAACATCCGGACAAATTTGAACACACAACTCACAACCGATACAGGCTTCTTCGTCAATTTTTATTGCCATTGAACATTCCTCCTATCCATAGTGTTGATAAACCATTGCCCATTATATCATACTCATTTTAAAAAATTGATTTAAATAAACTCGTATTCATAGCTATCCAGTAGGTTCTCTCTTTTTCAAGTATAGTGGTTGAGCTAACTCTTTTCCTCGCTTTGTTTTAAAAAAGTTGTTGATGAATTCCTCTAACTTCTCCTTTCGAATATTTTCTTTTTGCAGGTTAACCAGCATATCGGCTTCAATGAGAACTTGAAAATCAATCCCATCCACTCGTTTAAAGTTGTGATGATTCCCAACAATAAAGGCAACTCGATCGATTGTCCCATTTAGTTCTCCTGCTTTTTCCATGATTTGCCGAACCAGGGGTGGTCCTTCGATGTGCTGGTATTTTCCCATTCGGGATCCATGCTTCTTTTCTGCTTCCAAAATCCCAATATCATGTAAAAGAGCTGCAATAGAAGCCGTCCTTTTCTCCTCTGTGCTCATTTCCGGTTGTCCAGAAAGGATTTCTTGGGCATAAGTATAAACCTTTTGGGTATGATCGACCATATGTTCGTCATCGCGAAACACCTTTTTTACTTCATTCCAATACCAGTTGATATCTTTATTCATCACTCTCTCTTCTCCTTTTTTTTATTCCTCCGGCGTCATTTCATTCATCAACTTTCGGATTTCTATTTCATTAAAACCAAAGTAATGACCAATCTCATGGAGAATCACTTCTTTTAAAACCTTTGGCCATTCTTTTTCATCGTGAACTGCCTTCAATAAATTTTCGTAAAATAATGATATACGATCTGGTAATAAAAACGTATATCCCGGACCTCTTTTGGGAAGCGGTACACCATGGTAAATCCCTAGCAACATTGACCCCCGAAATTGCCGGCGTACTTCAGCATTCGGACGATCTTCAATGATAAATTCCAAATTTTTGATATTCTCCTGAATATCAACTGGGAGCTGATCGAGGATATCCCGTACCATAATCATGATGTGTTCTTTTTTCATATGACTTTAAACCTCTTTATTCTCGCCCCTTCCCAGAATCGGCCAATTCTAAAAGTGCTTCGGGGTAAGAATTAAAAAATCGTTGTTGCTTTAAATAGGGTTCGTCAAAACGAATAACCCACGATCGTAAAAGATGCAAAACGGTTGCAAACGTACTTTTCCCCGATCGGTATTTTTCCAAAGAGTCCAAAAAAAAGGCTTTTTCTTGAGAATGAAGACGAGTTGAAAAGTACCCAAGAGCGTGCATCAACACATTAATAACCGCTGGCACTCTGACTGGTCGGGAAATGGCCTTAAGAAGATGGTTCCAGTATTCATGATATACTGCATCGATCGAATCGTTATCGATGTGAGCAACAATTCTCCCCATAACTCGCATCTCGCTTTGATTATAGGCCATGAGTAAGAGTTTTAACTCGGTATGAAACTGAACGAGGTTTCTGCGAGTTGGTTTGTCCATCATTTGCCGAAATTGCGCCAACAAAAATAACGATGTGTAAAAATGATCGCGAATTTTAAAATTCGTCAGCCGTCCTTCATCTTCGATCGGATAGGAAGGAAATATTGAGAAAACCGCCTCACCAAAAAACCCTCGAGTGGTTCCAATTGAAGGTCCTTTTTCCAAACTCTGGTATATTTTGACATCTTTTATTCCACAAGAAGGCGACCTTCCTTTCAAAATAAACCCATCAACTTCTGATAATTTCTTTAAAAAATCAGTTGTAAAATGATTCATCTCCTCAGTACAATCCCGACCAGTAGCTGGTTGCATAAGTTGCAGGCTTCCATCTTTCGCGACGATACGAATTGGGTCTCGGGGCACGCCTAAACCAATTTCCACTTCGGGACATACCGGAATAAATTCAACAAAGGGTTTTAGTTTCTCAACATAATCAACTGGGATGGTCTGTCCGTTATATCGACAGGAATCAAAACCCAAGCATTTACTGATTACAACAATAGGTTTGGAAAATTGATCCATTTTATTATTTCCTCCCTCGATTTTCCTCTGCTTCATACTTTGAAATATACTGATCAACATCAAACTTGGAACGCGCTCCCCGATAGCTCATGTAGCGAACTTTTCCGAATACCGGTCGCTCANNCTGAATTCCTCCGATACTCCAGGCAATCCCAGTATATCCATTTGGATCCCTTCCATCCAGTTCATATCGGTCGTTTAAATAGATGGATATTTGTAAAGCTTCTTCTGGTGTTTCGGACCATTCCAATATCTTTTTTGCCCAGTACATTCTCATATATCCATGCATTTTTCCAGTATAAAC
>DPKX01000139.1 GCA_003542295.1 Candidatus Atribacter hydrocarboniphilus | reverse complement strand
TTGGAAGCATCTTAGCCCAGCTTCTCGCTCATCAAGGTTCTAAGATTATTGCAGTATGTGATATAAGTGGTGGCGTATATCGAGAATCTGGTTTAGATATTGATGACCTTATTAATTATGTAAACAACAACCCCAGCAAGACAATCAAGGGGTATAAAGCCCCAGGTGTAACAGAATTTCCCAAAGAGGAAATTTTCTACTTCCCGGTTGACCTTTTTATACCAGCCGCTAAAGAAAACCAAATTACTGCTTCTATAGCAAAAAAGTTAAATACTAAAATAATCGCTGAAGCTGCTAACGGGCCAACTTTGGTTGAAGCTGATGAAATATTAGAATCCCGAAATATTATTGTTATTCCGGATATCCTGGTAAGCGCTGGTGGCTTGGTGGTTTCTTACTTTGAGTGGGTACAAAATATACAATCACTGATGTGGGATGAGAGCGAAGTCAACGAATTGTTAATGAGAATAATGAAAAGAGCTTTTAACGAGGTGTGGGCAGTTCACCAGCAAAGGGGGGTAAATTTGAGGATGGCAGCATANNAAAAAAATTAGGGGTGTATTTCCATAATCTGGAAAAAATAAAATGAAAAATCCTCCAAAATTAGAGTTGATTTATCGAATAATAAAAGAAAATGGACCTCTTTCCAGGAATGATTTATCGAAAGCAACCAGTATTGGAATCCTCACCGTTGCAAAGTTTGTTGATAGGTTGATTTTAGAAGGTAAAGTGGTTGAAAGTGGCTGGGACAAGAAGACCGGTGGGAGACCAGCACGATTAATCAGTATTAATCCCAATTTTGGTAAGGCATTAGGAATCGAACTGGGAGGTTCCTATATTAACTGGGTTATTTCCAATTGTGTTGGGGATATATTTCAAAGAGGAACGATAAAAGTTCAAAAAAACGAACCAATTAAGAAAAATCTGGAGGATCAAATAAAAAAGATTTTAAATGATGACGAGAATATAAAATCAATTGGCATTGCCAGTACTGGTATAGTGGAAACCGTCACTGGCACATCACTTTGTTCCCCTCAACGGGATGATTTAAATGATTTTCCAGTAAAAAAGTATCTTGAAGAAAAATTCAATCTTCCAGTTTATTTAGANNGATGTGTGTAGAACTGTTGCTTATGTTGAGCAAAATCAAGGAGTAGCAAGAAATTTAAAAGATTTTTTATATTTTTACCTTGATGTAGGGATTGGGTTATCAATAGTTTTGGATGGCAAAATTTATCGTGGCCCTTTTGGTATTTCCGGAGAAATTGGACACTTTATCGTAGATGAAAATGGCCCATCTTGTGGTTGTGGAAATCGCGGGTGTTTAGAAGTGTTTACATCAATAGCAGCAATTGTCCGTAATGCCAGAAAATTTATTGAAAGTGGTGTGCAATCGAGCTTGCATAATCAAGAAATAAACATCGAGAATATCATTAATGAAGCAAGAAGAGGAGATAAATTGAGTTATCGCTTGATAACTGAGTCGGGGGAACGCATCGGAGCAGTTGCTGCACAGGTAATCAATTTTACTGGAATCCCTTTGATTATTTTTGGAGGTCGCTTAAAACACGCCAATCAATTATTAACTGAACCAATCCAACATATAATTAAAAAGAATTCTTTGTCAGTATTAAGTCAAAAATTAGAAATGAAAATTTCTTCTTTGGACGAGTGGGCAGGGGCGCTTGGCGCCTCAATGCTATCTTTATTGGAAATTATTCAATAGAAATATATTAATAAAAATTATAGGAGAAGGAGGGTCTTATGAAAAGAATAAAGACTGGGATTATTGGTACCGGTTTTGTTGGAACAGTACACATTGATGCTTTAAGGCGCTTGGGTTTTGTCGATGTGGTTGCGGTTGCCGAAGCGAATGAGGAATTAGCTCAAAAAAAAGCTGCTGATTTTTTTATCCCTCGCGCCTACGGGAACTACCAAGACCTCATCAATGATCCGGATGTTCAAGTTGTTCATAACTGCACACCTAATCATCTTCATCTGGAAATCAATACTGCTATTATTCAGGCTGGAAAACACATCTTCTCCGAAAAACCCCTAGGAATGAATCGTTTTGAATCAAGTAAAATGTTGGAATTAGCAGAAAAGCACCGAGTAGTACATGGAGTTAATTTTAACTATAGAATGTATCCTTTGGTGCAAGATATGAAACACCGGATTCAGAAGGGAGAACTTGGGAAAGTTAATTTAATCCATGGATCTTATCTACAAGATTGGCTTTTTTATGAAACCGATTATAACTGGCGTATAGAACCAAAGTATGGTGGAGCAACTCGAGCAATTGGAGATATCGGTTCACACTGGTGTGATCTTGCTCAAACACTAACGGGGCTCAAAATCACCGAGGTGTTTGCCGACTTATCAACTGTGATACCAGTGAGGAAAAAATCAAAAATCGTTGAGACTTTTAGTGAAAATCGTGAACCTAACGATTACGAAGAAATACCGATACAGTCAGAGGATTGGGGAGCGGTCTTAATCCGGCTAGAGAACGGAGCCAGCGGGGTTTTCTATGTTTCACAAATAAGCGCAGGAAGAAAATGTTATTTGAATATCGAAATTGATGGATCAAACCAATCTTTTTATTGGAATCAGGAAGAAGGAGATCGAATGTGGATCGGGTATCGCAACCAACCGAATGCTTATTTCATGAGAGATCCGAATCAGCTTGATCCAAAGTGTCGGGGATATGTACTTGCACCAGGTGGGCATCCCGAGGGTTGGTTGGATAGCCTTAAAAACAGCTTACTGGCTTATTATCGTGCAGTTCTTGATGCAAAAAATGCTACAAACAAAAAGCCTGATTATGCTACTTTTCATGACGGTTATGATATTAGTTGTATCGTCGACGCAATTGTGGAAAGCCAACAAAAAGGAAAATGGGTAAAAGTTATTCGATAAAGGAGGAACAACCATGACTGTCAAACCGACTTTTGGAGGACCGGGTTCATATGTAATTAGTGAAGAAGAGAAAAAAGAAGTGATGGATGTTCTAGAGTCGGGGTATCTTTTTCGTTATGGCTCAGAAGACGATCCCAGTTTTAAAAAGAAAGTATTTACTTTAGAACAAGAATTTTCTCAGTTGATCGGAGTCAAGCATGCTGTTGCGGTGAATAGTGGAACCAGTGCATTGCTCACTTGTTTGGCTGCTCTTGGTATTGGGCCGGGGGACGAGGTTATCGTTCCTGGATATACATTTATCGCCTCGATTTCGAGTATTATCGTAGCCCGAGCCATTCCTATATTAGCTGAAATTGACGAATCGCTCACTCTTGATCCTGGTGATGTAGAAAAAAAGATTACCAACAAGACTAAAGCCATCATGCCAGTACACATGCTGGGAAATCCTTGCCAGATGGATGCTATCATGGACATCGCCCGACGGCATGGGTTATTGGTCATTGAAGACTGTGCTCAAGCTGCCGGGGCATCCTTCCAAGGGAAGAGAGTTGGGAGCATTGGAGAAATTGCTGCTTTCTCGTTGAATGTTTTTAAAACGATCACTGCCGGCGATGGTGGTATTGTAGTGACGGATAACGATGATTATTACGAACGGGCTTTTGGGTTTCATGATCAAGGCCACAAACCCATGCGGGCTGGTGTCGAGGTTGGGAAAAGAAGCATTGTAGGGTTGGATCTTCGCATGAACGAATTGACCGGAGCATTTGCCTTAGCTCAGGTTCGTAAAGTAGATAAAATCCTTAACACGCTTCGAGAAAAGAAGAGTAAGCTCAAAACCGCCTTATCCAAGATTCCGAATATCAGTTTTAGAACCATCAACGACAAAAACGGAGAATGTGCCACTTTGCTCACTTTACTTTTTAAAGATAAAACCATGGCTGATGCCTTCGGTGAAAGGGCTGGAACTAAGACTATAGCTCATTCTGGTTGGCATGTATATAACAATATGGAACAAATTTTACAAAAGAAAACTTCAACCCTCTATCCCTGCCCTTATGAATGTCCGGCTTACGGAAAAGATATTCAATATTATGCTCATATGCTTCCACAAACTGATGCTATTCTTGATCGGGCAATCAATATCAGTGTTGGTGTTGTTGATAAAGGTTTAGGTTCAGGGTTTGGAATCAATATTAATTCGAGTGACGAGGATATTCAAGCAGTGGTGGAGAAAGTTGAAAAAATTATGAAAGACATTACCTAGAATAAATAGCTTATTTGCTGATGGAGAAGATTGTATTAATGGTTTTTAAAAATGATTTAATAGGGGGTCTGAAAAGGAGGTGGTTGGTTGTATTAAGAATAAGTGTTCAATTAAGGATTATGGTTAGGTAATTAACAAACAAATTATTTATTGCGAATGAGGAGGAGACCATGAAGCACAAACTTTCAACATTAATATTTGTTTTCGTTGTAATGAGTCTGGTTTTAAGTTTAACTTTTAGTGCAGTTTCGCAAGAGAAACAAATCGTTCTTGGAACATCAATCATTACTTATGAACACCCCTTCTACATTGATGTTGTAAACGGCATGAAGAAAGCTGCCGAAGAAGCTGGTGTCGAAATGTTACTGGATGATCCCAAAACCAAACTCGATGCCCAAGTAAAGGCTTTGGAAACCTATATTACCCGAGGAGTAGATGCAATTGTCCTTTTTGGAGTTGACCCGGAAGGCGTAGTGCCGGTTGTTGAAGAAGCAGTTGCCAAGGGAATACCAGTAATCACTGCTGATATGGAGTTAGTAACTGATAAAGTTGTTACTTTTATTGGCTCAGATAATTACCAGATTGGGACCGAAGTAGGCAAATGGACAAAAGATTATATTGAAAAAGAAATGGGCGGAAAAGCCAAGATTGGTGTGCTTTGGTGGGCAGTCTCGGTTGCTCAGCAACAACGTACCCAAGGTTTTCTTGATCAAGTCACTCAATTGCCAGGTGTTGAAATCGTAGCTCAACAAAACGTTGAAGAAGGACTTCGCGAAAACGCCATGACAGTTGCAGAAAATATCATGACAGCGAATAAAGATATTGATTTCCTTTTTGGTGGAAACCAGACCTGTACGATGGGAGCTGTCTCGGCGGTGGAAGCAGCTGGAGCCAATGTAAAAGTAGTTGGTGTAGACATCGATACCGAAATGGTTCAGGCAATTAAGGATGGGAAATTATTTGCTACTGTAGCCCAACAACCAATTGTTTTAGGATCGACTGCCATTGAAACAGCTTTAAATAAATTAAAAGGCGAAGAAATCCCAAAAAGAATAACGATTCCAGTGCTTTTAGTTTCCCAGGAAAATTTGGAAGAAGCTACCCAAGCGTTAGAAATTCTTGA
This sequence comes from Candidatus Atribacter hydrocarboniphilus, assembly GCA_003542295.1. Lineage (GTDB taxonomy): Bacteria > Atribacterota > Atribacteria > Atribacterales > Atribacteraceae > Atribacter > Atribacter hydrocarboniphilus. Next base: position 1,627 of record DPKX01000139.1, on the reverse strand, counting down.
CTATTAGCTTGTTTAAGGATGATATAACGGAATAAACCATAAGGGAGAGAAATGAGTTTTCTCTCCCTTATTTAAATTAAGGGAATAAGAATATCTCTTTCATCGCTATTCGTGAAGGAGGATCAACGAAAAACGAGGGATTGAATATGCATGAAGAACCCATTTTAAAAATGAAGAGTATTTCTAAAAAATTTGGATCAGTTCAAGCTTTATACCAGGTGGATTTTGAGCTCTATCCTAATGAAATACTTGGCTTATTGGGAGATAATGGTGCTGGTAAATCAACCCTAATTAAAATTATTTCTGGGGTTTTTACCCAAGATGAAGGTGAAATATTTATTCGTGGTAAATCTGTTACTATATCTGATCCAGCTGGTGCGAAGGAATTAGGTATTGAAACGGTTTATCAAGATTTAGCTCTGGCAACGAAACTCAACATAGCGGAAAATATTTTTCTTGGTCGAGAGAAAATGAAGAAATTCCTGAATACACCCATCCAGATATTAGATAAAAAGAAAATGGAAGCAGAAACTAGACCATTATTAGAAAGATTACGAATTGCCTTAGATCCAAAGTTAAAAGTGGGAACCTTATCTGGAGGACAACGCCAAGCGACTGCTATAGCAAAAAGTGTTTTTTGGGAAGCGAAAATTATCATCATGGATGAACCAACAGCTGCTTTAGGGGTTGCAGAAACTGCTAAGGTACGTCAGATCATTTTAGATTTAAAAAAGCACGGTGCTTCAGTTATTCTCATAAGCCATAATCTTGAAGATGTATTTTCAGTTGCTGATCGTGCTATCGTTTTAAGAGGGGGAATGAGGGTTGGAGATAGAATCATTAAGAACACAACTCGCGATGAAATTGTTAAGCTTATGATTTCAGGTGAACAAAAACAAGAAAATAATAATGTACAATTGAATAATCTAACGAGTTAAAAAATTTTTGAAAAATATTTTATTTGGAACATTATAATTTAATAATTAAGATGGGATATTTGGTTTTGAATAATATCTTTTGAGGGAGAAATACACTATGAGTCAAGAAAAAAAATCAACTTTGGGCTGGTTTATGTTTCTTTTTGAAAACTATGGTTTATTGCTTGGATTTATTTTTTTATGTTTGTTTTTATCGATTGCCTCTCCTCATTTTCTTACTGTGGAAAATGTATTAAATGTTGGGAGGCAGATATCTATCACTGCCATAGTAGCTTTTGGCATGACATTTGTAATAACGGCTGGTCAAATTGATTTGAGTGTAGGTTCAGTGATAGCTTTAACCGGCGTAACTGCTGCTGCTTTTCTCCGTCAAGAAAATTATCCGCTAGGTTTATGGGTGATTGCCATTTTTGCTATAGGGCTTATAATTGGTCTTATGCATGGTTTTTTTGTTGCCAAGCAAAAAATACCAGCTTTTCTGCTTACTTTAGCAACAATGGGCATCCTTCGCGGAATTGGTTTTATTTATACTCAAGGAAGGCCGATTTATATAAAATCTGAAGGATTTCGTGCTTTAGGCCGAGGATTTATTGGTCCTATTCCTACGCCTATCATTTTGATGTTGGTTATTTGGATTATATGTTACTTTATTTTTACGCAAACGAAATTTGGTAAATATGTATCAGTTG
>DPKX01000083.1 GCA_003542295.1 Candidatus Atribacter hydrocarboniphilus | reverse complement strand
CGGATCCGGTACTTCGGCAAATGATCGATTTGTACCGCCAAAGACCAGGGATAATTTTAGCGGTGACACGGATTCCTCAAGAGGAGATTTCGCAATGGGGAGTCATTCAGGGAGTGGAAATAGGGAAGGGAACCTTTAAGGTTGAGGATTTGATTGAAAAACCCGAACCTGATGAAGCCCCTTCCGATTTGGCAATTATTGGGAGGTATATTTTAACCCCGTCAATATTCGAGGCGATTGAGAAGGTGTCTCCGGGGAAAGGGGGAGAAATCCAACTCACTGACTCGATTCGAAGTCTCCTGCAAAAAGAGGAAATTTACGCTTATGAATTTCAAGGGACTTACTATGGAGTGGGGGATAAAATTGGATTTTTGAAAGCCAATGTAGCTTATGCCTTAAAACGGAAAGATATTGGTGAAGAGCTGAAAGGATTTTTAAAGCAGATTATTGAAGAAGAAAGATAGAGTGAACACGCGGTTTTGAATGGATAGTTGTAAGTTGTATACTATTGATATTTCATTCTTGAGAGAGGTGTAGAAATCAATGGAAGTCATGAGTTATGGTGGTTGGGAAAAGTGTATCCGAATGCAAAATGGCGAAATTGAATTAGTTATAACCCAGGAAGTCGGTCCTCGAGTAATTCGAGCTGGTTTCATTGGGGAACAAAATTTATTTAAAGAATTTCCTGATCAATTAGGCAAGATTGTTGGAGATGAATGGAGGATTTATGGGGGACATCGTCTTTGGCACGCACCGGAAGCCATACCACGAACTTATTTTCCTGACAATCAACCGGTCGCAGTTGCTGGGAATAAAAATATTTTAGTTTTAACCGCTGAGACTGAAAATACTTCGGGGATTCAAAAAAAGTTAATTTTACAGTTATCGGAAAATGAAAATCGAGTCAAGGTGACTCATCAGCTTTTTAATCAAAATCTCTGGCCGGTTGAATTTGCCGTCTGGTCATTGTCAGTTATGAATGTTGGGGGCACGGCAATTGTCCCTCAAGAGCAATTTATTCCTCATACTGATTTATTAACTCCAATCCGACCGATGGCATTATGGGGATATACCAATATGAGTGATCCCCGTTGGCGATGGGGTCAGCGTTATGTGACTCTCCAGCAAAGAACGGATATGAAAGAACCGACCAAAGCCGGATTTGGGAATAAAAAGGGTTGGGTAGCTTATGGAGTCAACGGGTTTTTATTTATTAAAATTACGAATTATCAAGATGGAGCCCTATACCCTGATTACGGTTCGTCTACCGAGCTTTATACCAATCCAGATATCTGTGAAGTAGAAACTCTCAGCCCCCTTAAGCTGATACATCCAGGGGGAATGCATGAACATATTGAGAACTGGTTTTTTTACAGCGAGGTACAGTTTGAAAATACCGATGAATCGATTGATCATAACGTATTGCCACTGATAGAGAGATCAATGGAAATACTCAAAGGATAACCGGGGAGGTATAAATGAGAATTACCTTTTTAGGAGCAGCCCGAGAAGTAACCGGTTCCTGTTATCTCATAGAAGGACGGAATAAGCGTTTTTTAGTTGACTGTGGAATGGTGCAGGGAAGCGGTGAAGAGAGAAATGCTGCTTCTTTTTCCTTTGATCCCGGGAACATTGATTTTGTTTTATTAACCCATGCTCACCTTGATCACTCGGGGCGGATTCCCTTTCTTTATAAAGACGGATTCCGAGGAAAGATATTTGCAACAGCTCCCACCATTGAGCTGTGTGAAGTTCTCTGGCTCGATATGTATAAAATCATGCTGGAAGAAACCAACCGGACCAATCGGAAAAATCTTCGTGCCGGAAAACCTTCAATAGAACCATTGTATACCGAAGAAGATGTTTTGGGAGCTTTAAACCTTTTTGAACCGGTTGGATACGATGAAATTGTACCAGTTGATACTGTTGAATCAGTTTTTAGAAATGCTGCACATATTATTGGTGCAGCAACCATTGAGGTTTGGGTTGATGGTGTTAAGCTGGTATTTTCCGGAGACTTAGGACCCTTCTATAACGTAATGGAGGGGTCGCCTCCAATTATAGATGAGGCGGATTATGTCATATTAGAATCAACCTATGGAAATCGTCGCCATAAAACTCTGGAAGAAACTCGGGAAGAGTTTGAAAATGCCATTCGTGAAGCCCTTAAATCTGGAGGGAAGGTTCTCATTCCTTCTTTTGTTGTCGACCGTGCCCAGAGGTTAATTTATGAGCTTTCTCTGCTAAAAAATAAAATGAAGTTTGATTTCCCGATTTTTTTCGATAGTCCAATGGGAAGCAAAGCGACAGAAATTTATCAAAAATATATGGGTTTAATGGCAGGAGAGATCCAAAAACAAATTTTTCAAGGCCATGATCCTTTTGTTCTGCCAGGGATGAGTTATGTCAGCTCACCCGATGAATCGAGAGCAATCAACCAGATCGAAAAAGCCATTGTAATTGCCGGCAGTGGAATGTGTACCGGGGGGAGAATTATTCATCACCTCAAACATGGCTTGTGGAAGCCTAATACCGATTTAATTTTTGTTGGCTATCAGGCACGGGGAACTTTAGGTCGGCTGTTGGTTGATGGTGCTAAAAAGATCAAGCTATTTGGTGAGGAAATTAGTGTAAAGGCTAAAATAAATACGATTAATGGGTTTTCAGCCCATGCTGACCAGGATGATCTGCTGAAATGGTCAGATTATTTCCAATCGAATTCCACCTTCATTATTACCCACGGTGAAGAAGAGATCGCGGAAGCTTTTGGCCGTATTCTTGAAAAACGGGGTAGAGCGGTTATGGTTCCTCAGTTAGGTGACTCAATCGAGCTGGTGAAAAAAGAGAAAAAAGTTTGCGTTTCAGAAGTACCTGCGGTGGAAAGTTCGGTGATTCAAGAAATCAGCTCGAAGGTTAAATCTCTTCAAGAGAAGAAAGTTTATATTGGGACCAATGGTGATCATTTACTTCGTTCAGCTTTGCTGTTAATTGAAGAAGCGGAGAAAGCGGTAATGAAGAAATAGTGAGTTAAATAGATTCTTTGCAAGTGGAAAATAAACTAAAACAAATATAATTATGTGGGCTCAATGATTTTATTAAATGAGATTGCCACGCCCTTAGATACTGAGGGGGAGAGGGCGCGAGG
>DPKX01000280.1:1003-3409 GCA_003542295.1 Candidatus Atribacter hydrocarboniphilus | reverse complement strand
ATTGAATAGTAACACCCAACTTATTTTTTCTCACTCTCACCTCCCCCCTCGTTTTTTTCCATTAATTTTGATACGAATCGAACTTTTTCAATATCACCCTGAGGGGAAATCTCATCGGATATTCCTAAAATGAGGTGCGGTGAAAAAAGCGAAAGCAATTTTTTGGCGAAAGACTCCAATTCTTCTATTGGGTATTCCGGGAGAAAAAGGAGCATTGGAATGCCATCGATAAGAATCATATCCCCCATTGCTTCTTTTAACTCTTCTAAAGAAATATCTCCTTGTGGTTGAGGGGTAGCTCCCTCAATCCCATCAAACCCTGAATCCTGGAGATAGGGCAATAGGGGTTTAAGCGAGCCATCCATATGAACATGACAAAACTTACCTGATTTATGCAGCTGTTGAACTCGTTTTTGGTAATAAGGGACAAGAAACTGATTAAAAATACGAGGAGAATTAAACCGGCCATCAATATTTTCACCAAAATTTAGGATTTTTACCGGACAAGAAGCTAAAATTTCAAATAGTGAATCCTCGGCTTCTTCGGCTTTTTTCAAATACTCTTGAAGCCGGTTAGGATAGTCATAAATGAGGTGGATCGTATTTTCAATACCTGCATATTGCAAGAAGAGACGTTGGAAAGGCGATCTTTCCCAATAAAATTGAATTTCTCCCCATTCACCAACAGCTTCTTTTGCCTCTAAGTAAAAGTCATTATCAAAACGATAACATATTGAGGTAACAATATCTTCTAAAATTCTAAGGTCTTCAACGCTTTTAACCGGGTGTTCAACATAGTGCCAGGAACATCCCCATTCACCCATACGTTTTTTCCCGATCAACTCTTCACCCCTGGCTGACCGAAAAATCACTTTAATATCGTCTCCCTGTTGAATTTCAAAGACACCGGCATTGGGAGGATAATCAAAATGAATGAAGGTATTCGGTGATGAAATGTCTTGAGTCTCGCCATAATAGTATCGTACCGAGCAGTTCAAGTTTTTATATAAATCGAGTAGCTTCATCGATTGGTAAGGTTCGACAAGCTGATTTCGAGCTCGGTTAACATTAAACCAATGCTCTAAACGTGGTTGCCAAGGAATATTATCAATGTTTTTACCTTGAAAAACTGTAAGAACTTTTTCTTGGAAAGAAGGTAGTTTCATTATTGTTTGCTATTCCTCCCTCTTGATTGGTAGATTTCCGTTAATAAATCTATTGATAACTTCACTAGCCATTCCCATGGCAACCGCCTCTTCTCCAAGCTGACTAGTGATAACCGGGGTTTTTCGGGCTTCTAATGAAAAGACGGCACCGCGAGCTTGCTCTATTGCCGACTGAATGTAAATTGGACATTTACGAGCAATTTCTCCTCCAATAATAATGGCTTCTGGGTTGAGCAGGTTAATAATATTAGCCACTCCTCTTCCTAAAATTTCTCCAGATTTTTCAATAAGGGCAATAATTTTTGAATCACCAAGTTGGAAGGCGTTCATGACCGAGTCAAAATCTTTAATATTTTTATTAATAGACCTTGCTTCTCGAACTATTGCATCAGTAGAAGTGTATTGCTCAAGACAGCCAAGGTTCCCACAATAACAAGGAACTCCATTCTGTTCAATGATAGTGTGACCAAATTCTCCAGCGTTGCCATTTATTCCACGATATAAAGCTCCACCAGTAAAAAAACCTCCCCCTACGCCCCAGTCGGTAAAGATATAAAAAAAGTTATCAAATTGTTTTCCATAGCCATACATTTTTTCAGCGATAGCCGATGCCTTTGCAACGTTTTCAACTATCACTGGGTAGGGAAAGGAATTCTCAAATATCTCAACGGCATTAATGCTGTTCCAACCAAAAAAAGGTGATTGGCTGATGAGGGGTCCTGCTTTGAAAAGGAACCCCGGGGTTCCAGTGCCTACTCCAGCAATTTTGTTTGGTAATAAGTTCAGTGAATGGCTAAGTTGGGTGATTTTCTTCGAAAGTTGATTAGCAATGGATAAAGGACCTAGGGAAGGATCGGGAAAATATTGTTCACGCCTTAAAACATCACCGGTTAAATTGCAGAGGATAATTTGTCCTTTTCGGGAAATCTCCACCCCAAAAACATACCGGTGGTCGCTGTTGATGTCAATTAAAAGAGGCTTCTTCCCCCGCAGAGACTCACCCTTTCCAATTTCTTTTAAGATGCCTTCTTGAATGAGAGAATCAATAATTCGCGAAACCGAAGGCAAAGAAAGACCGCTGATCCGTGAAACTTCGGATCGAGAAAGAGATCCCTGTTTCTGGATCAATCCGATAATGTTGGAACGATTAATTTTTCGAATTAAACTGGGAGTTCCCCTCATATTTATTACTAACCTTTAGTAATAAATATATATTAGAAAGATAGACTCTCTCTGTCTT
>DPKX01000280.1:0-932 GCA_003542295.1 Candidatus Atribacter hydrocarboniphilus | reverse complement strand
CTGAGGCTTCGTTTTTCGAAGCCGTAAGGATTCACCTTTTCATTTTTATAAAAATATTTTTCTAAATGAGATTGCCACGTCGTCCAGTCAAAGAACGGTTAGACTCCTGGTAATGACGGTTTTATAAAGGTATTTCTATCCCTCATCTCTCTCACCAAGGGAAAAGGACGATGATGCCGATATCCAGGTTTTAAGACTTAAAAATTAATCACCGACCGAACGGCTTTTTCAATGTCATCTTCTTGGGGAATGACATAACTTTCCAAATGCGGAGCCATTGGGATCGGGATGTCCTTAGCACCAACTCGCTTAATCGGAGCATCGAGATGATCAAAAGCTTCATCGGCAAGGCGAGCGGCAATTTCCGCACCGGGACCGTAACTTAAATGGGCTTCATGAACAATGACCGCTCGATGGGTTTTCTTTACTGAATGAACTAAGGTTTCGATATCCAACGGAACCAGAGTACGAGGATCGACAACTTCAATACTAACTCCTTCGTTTTGTAAGCGTTCAGCCACCCGTAATGACTTGTGCATTGTTTCTGCGGTGGCAATAATCGTTACATCGCCCCCCTTTCTTTTAACGTCTGCAACTCCAAAAGGAATGGAATACATCTCTTTTGGGACATCGCCTTTGAGATTGTATAGTCCTTTATGCTCATAAAAGAGCACCGGGTTATTGTCTTCAATAGCAGTTTTAAGGAGACCCCTTACATCATAGGGGGTCGAAGGAACGACGGTTATATAACCTGGAATGTGGGCTAACATTCCCTCTAAGGACTGAGAATGTTGAGCGGCCGCGGACTGACCGGCACCAATAGTAGTCCGAATTACCAAAGGAAGTTGACACTGATCGCCAAACATGAACCGCATCTTCGGTGTTTGATTAATCAATTGATCACCTGCAACAAAAAGGAAATCGCAGAACAT
>DPKX01000258.1 GCA_003542295.1 Candidatus Atribacter hydrocarboniphilus | reverse complement strand
AAAACCATCCGGTAAGAACAACCGGGCTATTAAGGGAGGTCGTTCGTATTATGTTCATCGATGGAGTTGCATTTGCTTTATTAGGTTCAGCCCTCGCAATTGGATTAGCAGGAATAGGGTCAGCTAAAGGAGTTGGGATTGCCGGAGAAGCCGGAGCAGGAATTATGACCGAAGATCCGAGCAAATTTGGGCAGGTTCTTCTCCTGCAGGCTCTTCCTGGAACTCAGGGTATTTATGGGTTACTTTCTGGATTCTGGGTTCTTTTAAAACTTGGCCTTTTTGGTGGAACACCGGTTGCCGTTACTTCTGCTCAGGGATTACAGATCTTATTTGCTTGTCTTCCTATTGCTATTGTTGGTTTAATCTCGGGAATTTCACAGGGAAAAACATCCGCTGCCTGTATTGGCTTGATTGCCAAAAGACCGGAAGAAACTGGAAAAGCGATTATTCTCCCTGCTATGGTAGAAACCTATGCAGTATTGTCATTACTAGCTACCATTTTACTCCTTAACTCTATTCAGTTGTAGAGGCGATTGGTTATGTCTTTCGAAGATATTTTAAATAAAATCGAACAAGAAGCCCAGCGACGACAAAAAGCTATCCTTCAAAATGCTCGCCTAGAAGCCGAGAAAATACTGGAAAAAGCTAAGATCGAAATTAACCAGGAAAGCGAACGACTTATCCAGCAACGGACAAAAGAATCTCAGCTGTTGGTCCAGCGTATGCTTGCCGAAGCCAAGCTAAAAGGGAGAGGTATTATTGGAAAAATTAAATCCGATGCTTTCCAAAAAGTCAGATCAGAAGTTGCTGCTGCTTTTTCCGAAAAAATATCACAATCTCAAAAAAAATGGTACACCAAAATTATATTAAATCATTCGACATCAAAAGATGAAGTAATCTTTATGGCTCCTGATGAAGCCAATTCTTTAGGAGAAAATTTTATTAAACAGCTGAATCAAGAAAATAAAACTTCCTTTCATTATGGTGGAGTGACCCAAGAAATTGAAAGCGGATTATTACTTAAAAAAGGTGGTATGGTTCTCAACCTCAGTTTGAATTCTCTTTTAGAAGATGCCTTCCGTCAAAATGAAAGCCAAATTGCTCAGATGCTTTTTAAAGGAATAGAGAAATGACCACACTTCAAAAGAAAAATTGTCCAGTAAACGCTACTGCCTATACTTATATTATAGGAAGAATTCGTGCTATGGAACGAGGCCTTCTTAACAATCGTTTGCTGGAGAATGCCTTAAAAGCCGAAGACCTCGAACAGGCAATACGAGTCCTATCAGAGCTTCCTTATATAAATGAAGTGATCCAAAATGCAGCAAAAAATCCCAGCGGGCTCGATCAAGCCTTGACCGAACACTTTTGGGATACTCTCAAGGAAATCCTCAAAGACCAAGCGGTTGCACCAATAGGGATTTTTTTTCAAATGATTTATGACTTCAATGACCTCAAATTAATTATTAAACGACATCTCACCAAATCTCCCAATGATACTGAATATCCGGCAAGTTTTGATTGGAAACGTGCTCTTCGTTTTGTCTCTGGTGAAAAAAATGAATATCTTGATGACGTCTATCGAAAGGCCATCGATGCTGCTTTAGCTGGATATGAAAATGTTCATAATGCTCAGGTTATCGAAAATCTAATGGATCGGGCTTTTTTGATGGAAGTAAAAGCTTTGGCTGATAATTGCGAGAGTAGAGTAATCAAAAATTGGTTGATTGCTTACTTTATGTTTGCTTATCTTCGGTCTGCTCTACGAGCAAAATTCCAACAAACTAAAATTGATCTTTTTCGTTCAATTTATTGGGAAAATCCCTATATTCGCTTCGAAGATTTAGCTGAAATAGTTACCGGTGCAGATGAAAAAGTTATAGAAACCATCATTCATCATGGGTTTCGAGAGCTTCTGCCCCATGATGTTGAGTATAAAAATGATCCACGGTTTCTATCCGAAATGGAAAAAAACATGGATAATTACCTCATGAAATTTCTTCGTCCTTACCGCATTCAGGCATTTGGACCTGAACCGGTATTTGGGTTTCTCTTTGCAAAATTTACCGATGTTCGTAATCTGAGGATCATTTTGCACGGAAAGTATTTTCAAATTAGTGAGAATGAAATAAAAAGTAAACTGCGAGAGTGTTACTATGAGTAAGGTAAAAGTTGCCTTTGTTGGTGGAGAAGAGAATTCTCTTTGCTTTCGAGGAATGGGATTTGACGTATTCTCAGTCAATTCTTTCGAAGCCTTGAATAATATACTACCTACTTTGAGAAGAGAAAGATACTCAATGATTTTTTCCGAATGGAAATTTTACAATCAAATAAAAAAACAATTTGAAGACATACGCTCTGAAGCCCTGCCAGCCATCTTGGGAATACCAACCAATCCGAATGAAATGGGACAAGGATCAAAATATATTTCTCATCTGGTTGAAATGGCGATTGGAAGTAATATTATGCTTCAGGGAGAGGAATGATGAACGTGCAAAAAGAAACGAACGGATTCATATTGAGCATAAACGGCCCGGTAGTTATTGCTCAAAATCTTTCCAATGCCAAAATGTATGATATGGTTAAAGTTGGAACCAAGAAATTGGTCGGTGAAATTATCGGGATCCACAATCAAGATGTTACTATTCAGGTTTACGAAGAAACCGCTGGCCTTCAGCCTGGAGAACCGGTTGAGACGACCCATAAACCTTTGAGTGTCGAACTCGGTCCTGGTTTAATTTCCAACATTTTTGATGGAACCCAGCGACCACTTGAAGTCATCTTACAATCCTCGGGAAACTTTATCGCTCGAGGAGTAGAGGAGCCAGCTCTTGATCGGAGTAAAAAGTGGGATTTTAAGCCTCTGGCTAAAGCTGGTACCCAGGTTCAACCTGGTGATATTTTAGGCGAAACCCAGGAAAGTACCACCATTGTTCATAAGGTCATGGTTCCCCCAGGAATTTCAGGAACTTTAGTTGAAATAAAAAGTGGATCCTTTACAGTTATCGAACCCATTGCCACCATCCAAACCGATGAAGGAGAGAAGTATTCAATTGCCATGTTGCAACGATGGCCGGTTCGGACTGGTCGCCCTTTTGCCAGTAAGCTCATTTTAGAAGAACCTCTTATCACTGGCCAGCGAGTTATTGACTTCTTCTTTCCCATCGCCAAGGGAGGAGTTGCTTGCATCCCAGGACCCTTCGGAAGTGGTAAAACCGTGGTACAGCATCAGCTAGCCAAATGGGCTAATGCCGATGTCATCATCTTCATTGGATGTGGAGAACGGGGAAACGAGATGACCGATGTTTTGATGGAATTCCCCGAGTTAATCGATCCCTATACCGGCGAACCCTTGATGAAAAGAACGGTATTGATTGCCAATACTTCGAACATGCCGGTTGCTGCTCGTGAAGCCTCGGTTTATACTGGAATTACTATTGCTGAGTATTACCGAGACATGGGTTACAACGTTGCCTTGATGGCCGACTCCACATCTCGATGGGCAGAAGCTATGCGAGAAATTTCCGGACGCTTAGAAGAAATGCCCGGAGATGAAGGTTTCCCTGCTTATTTAGGAAGTCGAATTGCCAGTTTCTATGAAAGAGCTGGAAAAGTAAAATGCCAGGGTTCTGATGACCGCTACGGATCGCTCAGTGTTATTGGAGCAGTTTCACCACCGGGTGGAGACCTATCCGAACCAGTCACCCAAAATACCCTTCGGGTTGTACAGGTGTTTTGGGGATTAGAAGATAAACTGGCTTATAAACGGCATTTCCCTTCAATCAACTGGTTGCAAAGTTATTCAATTTATGTTCAAAACTTAGAAGCTTACTGGAAGCAAAATGTTGCTGCTGATTTTGCTCAACTGCGCAGTGAAGCCTTGCGACTTCTCCAACAGGAAGCCGAATTGGAAGAAATTGTTCGTCTGGTAGGCGTGGAATCGCTCTCATTCAAAGAGCGTTTTGTTTTAGAAATTACCCGTTCTATTCGGGAAGACTTCTTACAGCAGAATGCTTTTGTAGAAATCGATACCTTTACCACACTACGAAAGCAATACTTGATGATGAAAGTGATTTTAGTTTATTACCAAGAGGGTATGAAAGCCCTTGATCAGGGATATTCTCTAAAAGAAATCCTTGCCATTCCCTCATGGGAACGAATCGCCAGAATGAAGTTTGTCCCCGAAGAGGAATCATCAAAATTAGAAAATTTAATTGGAGAAATCCAAGATCAAGTAAAAGCCAAAATGAGGGGGGAGGTTGAAAGCAATGTATAAAGAATATTTAACCATATCTGAAGTGAACGGCCCCCTATTGACCATTGAACAGGTTACCGATGCTCGCTATATGGAAATCGTTGAGATTGAACTCCAGGATGGCTCTCGCAAGAGGGGTCAGGTGCTCATGACCAGCAGCAATCAAGCTCTGGTTCAAGTTTTTGAAGGAACAGAAGGAATCGGTATTGGCCAAACTCGAGTAAAATTTTTAGGACGGGTTATGGAGTTACCAGTGTCTCCTGACATTTTGGGAAGAATCTTTAATGGTTCTGGTTTTCCCATCGATAACGGTCCCGAGATTTTCCCTGATGCACGCTTAGATATTAACGGTAATCCCATGAACCCGGTGGCTCGAGATTACCCTATTGACTTCATCCAAACCGGAGTGTCAGCCATCGATGGACTGAATACTTTAGTCAGAGGACAAAAACTTCCGATATTTTCTGGTTCTGGACTTCCTCATGCTCGTTTAGCCGCTCAAATTGCTCGACAGGCTCAAGTATTAGGAGAAACCGAAACTTTTGCAGTCGTCTTTGGTGCCTTAGGAATTACTTTTGATGAAGCCAACTATTTTATTTCTGAGCTTCGTAATACCGGTGCCATCGAACGATCTGTTCTTTTTATCAACTTAGCTAATGACCCGGCAGTCGAACGGATCATTACTCCTCGTATGGCTCTAACCGCTGCTGAGTATTTAGCTTTTACAATGGATATGCAGGTGCTGGTTATTTTGACCGATATGACCAATTATTGTGAGGCTCTCCGCGAAATTTCCGCTGCTCGACGCGAAGTGCCGGGACGACGGGGTTATCCAGGATATCTCTACACCGACTTAGCAACCATGTATGAAAGAGCCGGTCGAATCCGAGGGAAAAAGGGTTCAATTACCCAAATTCCCATTCTCACCATGCCAGAAGATGATAAAACCCATCCTATTCCTGACCTTACCGGATACATTACCGAGGGTCAAATTATTGTCAGTCGCCAGCTTTTCCGAAAGGGCATTTATCCTCCGATCGACGTTCTTCCATCTCTCTCCCGTTTGCGTGATAAGGGAATTGGAAAAGAAAAAACCCGGGATGACCATTCCGATCTTGCCAATCAACTCTTTGCCGCTTATGCTCGGGGTAGGGAAGCGGCTGAGTTAGCTACCATTCTAGGGGAAGCCTCCCTCACCGAGATCGATCGCAAATACATGAATTTTTCCGAACAGTTTGAAATGAGTTTCATCAAGCAAGGTGAATATGAAAACCGGAGCATTGATGAAACACTCGATATCGGATGGGATTTACTTCGAATCCTTCCCAAAGAAGAATGGAAGCGAGTTGGGGATGAATTTATCGAAACCTTCTACGAATCGGTGCAAAAAGAAACTGGTCAACAAGATCAACAGGAGGATTCCGAGTGAGACTGAATGTCAATCCAAACCGGATGGAGCTAATGAAGCTTAAAAGTCGCCTGGCTATGGCCAGGCGTGGTCATAAACTTC
>DPKX01000045.1 GCA_003542295.1 Candidatus Atribacter hydrocarboniphilus | reverse complement strand
ATAATATATTTATTAGAAAAAAAATTGGATATTGCTGGAATTTTGAAGTGTTGAAAAGACATAGAAATAATTGAGGGGGAAGGAATTAAGAGGAGAGGAGAGGGGATGAAAGGGCGACTTTTTTTACATTCTTTTCCCTTGATGGGAGAAGATCAAAATAAGAGTAAAATTGTTAATAAACGCTTTTTTTCAGAATGATATTAAAAAATAAGCAAAAAAACCGATGTCTGGTTATTTAAAATCAACCAGACATCGGTCAAAGGGTTTTCTACTTATTGAAGAAATTCATCCACATTACTTTGGTCGATGATAAAACCATCGATTGGAATGTATTTTGGAACTTCTTTTCCATTGATAATGTCGACCAAGAGTGAGACAGAATCCCGTCCCATTTTCACGTTGTCTTGTTTAATGGTTGCTAAAATCTCACCTTCTTTAATTGCTTTTAAGTTAGCTGGATCACCATCGAATCCAACAATAATAATCTTTCCCGTCAGTCCTCTTTCGGCTACCACGGATTTCGCTGACATGGCTCCCGGATCCCAGGCAGCAAAAACTGCTGTTACGTCTGGATTGGCGGCTAACTCGTTTTGGGCAACTTCATAGGCTTTTTCTGGAAGCCAATCGGCAGCTCGGAAAATCACTTCAACCCCAGCAGCTTCAAGAACTTCGGTTACGCCATTTTTACGAGCATCGCCAGTTTGATGCCCTAAAACACCACCAACGATTAACACTTTTCCGGGACGAGTCATGTGGTCGAGGATATATTGACCAGCAATTTTGGCCGAGGAAAGGTTGTCAGTTTGTACCAGGGAGGCAATATGGGGATGGTCGATTCCGGTATCGACGGCGACTACCGGAATTCCAACTTCACTTGCTTTGTCCAGTGAATCGTCGAAAGCCCTGCTGTCAGCTGCACCTACAATAATTCCGCTGACACCCATTTGAATGGCATTATCGAAGGAGTTTTTTTGAGCTTGAGCATCCATGCTGGGAGGAGTGAGATCGATAAACTCTACACCAAGTTCATTAGCTTGATTGCGGGCTTCATTTCTTAAGGTAATCCAAAAAGGCAGGTCTGTTGAGGCTCCTATATAGGCTATAGAAATTTTCTTTTCTTCACCCAATGCCACATTTCCGACTAAAACACAAAGAAAAAGACTCAAAATTACCAGTAAAAAAAGCTTTTTCATCACAATAAATCCCTCCTTCAGATTTAATTTTAATTTTTTCTTTATTGACTTTTGATTAAAAGTTCATTATTTCTAAAATAAAAGAGACTCAAACTCACTGGTAAAAGAGCACCTATTCTATAAAGTTCTTTTTCGTTGAGCGGTATCAATCCAGACAGCTAAAATAATAACGATACCAATAGAAACCCGTTGCCAGGAAGAACCAACTCCCATATGACTTAATCCACTGGCCAAACAGGTCATGATCAGGACTCCGATGATTGTTCTTCCAACTCCACCAATCCCACCTGACATGCTGGTTCCACCAATAACCACGGCAGCAATTGAGTTCATTTCCATGCCTTGACCAAAAGTAGAATTGGCGAAGTTCAACCGAGCAGTTAATAGTACCGCAGCTAGTCCTGCCATTAAGCCGCCGATGGCATAGTAGATGACCTTACATTTGTTAACTCTAATGCCGGATAAGCGAGCGACTTCCTGGTTTCCTCCTATAGCATAGGCATTAAAACCAAGGCGAGTTTTACCCAGCATAAATGCCACAACTAGGTAAGCAGCAGCCATGATTAAGACTGGTATAAAATACCCTGATCCCAGTGCTCGAAAAGCACGAGGAAAAGAGGACATGTCTTTTCCGGCACCCAATAGTTCTGAGAAACCCCGAAGTATCATCATCATCCCCAAAGTAACGATCAATGGTGAAACGCCGGTGATTACAATAATCAAGCCATTTACGGTTCCCCAAAAAGCGCCAATACCAAGAGCGATGAATACTATAAGCCAAACTGGATATTGGAGGTTGAGCATGCTGCCCACAGAAACAGCTACAAAAGTAAGAATCGATCCGACTGATAAGTCAAGACCTGCGGATAAAAGAACAACCGTGGTGCCCACCGCCATGACACCCAGGACTGTTGCCTGGGAAAAAATGGTTTGGAAATTGCTAATTGCTCGGTAGGTTGGTGCAAAAATGAAAAAAATCACATTGATGGTAACCAATCCTAAGAGAGCTTGGGTTGCCCGTTGAAATTGCTTCAACAGGGATGATGAAACCATGTTACCTATCCTCCCCTTTATACTCTATTAAAACGAATTACGTGAGGCTTCATTGTTTTAAACGATGCTTGATTAAAGGCTTATCTTTTTTTAATAAACGATACTTTTTTTTGACAACGTTAAGCTAATTATGATCATCTCTCTTGACTTCTTACAAACCTAAAAACCATCTTCTTTTTAAACCACCTCCTCAAATTCTCCAGCCGCAATGAGGCGAGATCAATATTGACTTTTAACGAAATTCTCCGACGCCTATAGCGGCCTTGAGAATGTCATCTTCACTAGCTGAACTACGAGGAAATTCTTTCACAATTTTACCTCGACGCATTACCATGACACGATGACTCATTTCCATGGCTTCGGCATAATCGGAAGTAAACATAAGGATAGAGGTTCCCTCGGCCAGGAGTTCTTGCATAATTCGGTACACCTCTCTACGGCCAATGATATCGATACCACGGGTAGGTTCATCAAAAATGATGACTTTGGCATGAGTGCCTAACCATTTGGCCAAAACAAGTTTTTGTTGATTTCCCCCGGAGAGCTGACCGGCCAAGGTAAAACGATGAGGTGCTTTGATAGTTAATTCTTTCATGTAAAAATCTATCTCATCATTCATTTTTTTAATCTTCACCATACCGAAAGGACTCAATCGATTAATATTGGGTAGTCCATAATTGTTTCTTAAGGATTGATCGAGAATTAATCCTTCAGTTTTTCGATTTTCAGTAAGAAATGAGATACCATGACGGATGGCTTCTTCAGGAGTTCTTACCATAACTTTTTCATCTTCAATATAAAGACTTCCACTGGTAGGCGGGTCAACCCCGGCGATCGCCCGAGCCAGCTCGGTTTTTCCGGCTCCCATTAAACCAGTTATTCCTAATAATTCTCCTTTTCGAAGTGAGAAATCAACACCTTGAACCACTGTGCCTTTATAAAAATTTTCCAATCGAAGAATAATTTTTTCCTGAGGAGCTGGAAGGGAAGGATATTGTTTACCAATTTTCCCACCAATCATTTTTTCAATCATGGTTTCAAGGGTAAGGTCTCGAATAGAGAAAGTACCAACATTTTTTCCGTCTCGCAGGATGGTGACTCTATCACCTAATTCATAAACTTCAGCGTAGCGGTGGGAGATATAGATAAAACCAACTCCCTCTTTTTTAAGGTGGTTAATTACTTTGAAAAGGTCATTGCGAGAAGTGCTTTCTAACACATCAGTTGGTTCATCAAGAACGATAACCCGAGCATCGGTAACCAGGGCACGAGCAATTTCAACCATCTTTTGCTGGGTAACGCTGAGCGTTGATACAATTCGGTGAGGATCTAACTGGATATTGAAACGCTCTAAAAGCTGTGACGCAGTTTTGTAGAGGGTTGAGGTATTGATAATCCCCAACTTGCGGATACCCAAGGGTTCAACTCCGAGGAATATGTTGCGGGCAATATCAATTTGAGGAACCAGATTGAGTTCTTGGTAAATAAAACGCAGTCCTTTTTTAAGAGGGACTTCTGGAGATTCGATGACGACTTTTTCACCGTAAATAAAAATTTCTCCACTATCTGCAGGAAATGCTCCACTCAGTACCTTAATAAGAGTTGACTTCCCAGCTCCATTTTCACCAAGCAGAACATGAACTTCTCCGGGAAGGAGTTCAAAATCGACCTGGTTAAGGGCAATAACTCCAGGAAAACATTTGACAATCCCCTTCATCACGACCAGAGGAGCGCCAATAGTTGAGTTCAACTGATTCATAATTTCCCCTACCTCATTGATTGGGTTGTTGCTCTTTGCTGGATAAAAAAGCTGAATAAATGCAACCGATTACAATTTATCATAGAAAACATTCACTGTCAACGAACCATAAATTCTTTAAAAAAATGCTACATATCAGTGAATTATAAACCAATAAATTGAAACCGATTACTTAATGAATAATTTTTTTATAGCAATTTTTCCAGCTAAAAATTCAAGGGTCATTATTTAAGCTAGTCTAAAGGCTTTTTTCCTCTGGAATATTCAGAGTTTGGAGAGTATTCCTGAGCCAGTGAAGAGATTTCTCGATTAAGGGTCCTCCCTGGCCTTCACATTCGATGCTCAATACACCGTTATAGCCAGAATCTCGGAGCATTTTAATGACGGTTACAATGTTTTCGGCATTGACTCCTTCACCGATAGCAGCATGACTAATACCGATACCGGTTTCTTTCCCTCTTAAAGAATCTGCCAAACTTGTTGATACGTCTTTAATATGGACATGTTTAATTCTATTAATAAATTGTTGACAGAAAGCCACCGGATCTTGACCGGCAATAAAACTGTTGCCGGTATCAAAATTTAAACCAAAATAATCGCTTTGAGCAAAGTTGAGCATCTTATCCAAGAATTCGGGTTTCGTCGTGAAATACCCGTGGACTTCGATGTTAATGTTAATGCTGTATCGTTCGGCTTTCTCAATAATGGTTCCGTAAGCATGCTTCATAAGTTCCAAGGCATCACCTTCAGAGAGTCCTTCTGGTTTATACAACCCATCGGTGGTAGCAATATTGGGACAATTGGCAATCTTCGCCCAGGGGAGGGTTTTTAAAACATACTGCACACCAAAGTATAAACCGTCATGTCCCGACAAAGGATAAGCTGCATCAATTTGAGAAAAACGAACACCATAGGATTTCATCTTTTCTCTTATTTCCATCGGATCTTCTGATAAAGAAATATGAGGGAAATACCCCAAACCATGAATCCAATTGACTCCTTCTAAAGATCCGCATTCGATAAAATGAACATCATTTTTATGAGCCCATTGCAAGGCTTTTTCGAAATTAAAAACTGATGAATTAAAAGCGTCGGTGTGAAAACTAATTTTCATAAAAAGCTCTCCTTTTACTCAATAGCTTTTTTAGTGCTTTTCTCCGATCGGGCATGACCTTTATAAGAACTGAAAATGCTCATAGCCAGCGAAGCGATGATGAGTAAACCAAAGGTAACTTGTTGATAATAAGGATTTACCCGCATCATGTTGAGGGCATTGGAGATGATTCCCATAAGCAGAACTCCCAGAAGGGTTCCGATAATTCTTCCTTTTCCTCCTGATAAGGGTGTGCCTCCGATGACGACAGCACCGATGGCTTTTAGCTCGATTCCGCTTCCGGTTGAAGGTTGAGCAGCGCCAATTCTCGAAAGTAAAACCATGGAGCCGATTCCAACAAAAAAACCGCTGAAAAGAAAAGCATAATACTTGGTTTTAATCACTGAAATTCCCGAGAGATAAGCTGCCGCCGGGTTGCTGCCTACTGAGTAAATTCTCCGCCCAAACTTGGTATAAGCCAATATGAAATGAACGACCAAATAAGCACCCAGGCTGATGACAAAGCTCAAAGGAAGAACATTTCCTAAACGAGTCATACCAATCGTTTCAGCTTGGCCGTAAATAGTTTGAAAGGACCCTTTGGTGATGGCCAAAGCGATTCCCTGGAAAACGCTGATAAATGCCAACGAGGTAATGAAGGAAGGGGCTTTAAAGGTATGAGCAGTCAACCCAACTAAAAAGCTACTAAAAATTGCCAAGGCAATACCGGTGACAAAAGAAGGGAAGACACCTATGCCGCTCTTAATCATAATTGCCATTACACAGGAGGATAATCCAATATTAGCCCCAACAGAAATATCAATTTCACCGGAAATAATCAATAATGTCATTCCTGATGAGACAATTCCAAGGACGGCTATTTGTTCCAAAACATTAATAACATTGCTTATGGTAAAAAACCTGGGATTGACGATTCCAGTAATAATAGCGATGAGAAATTCAGCCAACAAAAGGAGAAACCACTGACTACGAAATATCAATTGATACTTGTTGTTTTTAACTAATGTTCCACTTCCAACACCAGGTGGTTTCACATTAGGGTTTGTCTGCATTGGTCTTTTCTCCCTTTTCCTCGACCCCCATGAATTTTTTTATTAAATCTTCTTCTTTAATTTGATGATTATCAAGGATTTCCACAACCCGGTTATCACGCATAACAACAATCCGATCGCTTAAAGAAAGCAGTTCCGGCATATCAGAGGAGACCATAATAATACTCTTTCCTTTTTCAGCCAATTTCACCATGAGTTCATAGATTTGCTGCTTGGCGCCAATATCTACTCCCTTGGTGGGTTCATCAAAGATACACAAAGTAGCGTCATCGAGAAGCCATCGGGCAATAACTACCTTTTGTTGATTGCCTCCTGATAGTTCTTCTACCAATTGATTGATATCACTGGTTGCGATGGATAACTCTTCCACCATTTGATTTGAGAGTTCTTTTTCTTCATCGCGATCGATTATAAAGCCTTTAAAAATGTCATTATGGACTAAGGCCATGTTTTCAATGAGGTTTCTGCCGATGAAGAGACCGAGCTTGCGACGATCTTCAGTTATCAGGCCGATGCCAGCTCGAATAGCATCCCGGGGATTATGAATAACGGCTTCTTTTCCATTGATGATAACCTTCCCGCTATCGGATTGTTGAATCCCAAAGATCAGCCCTACCAATTCTGAGCGACCGGCACCCACTAATCCTCCAATGCCTAAAATTTCACCTTTTTTTACCTCGAAGTTAACTGGATGTAGGACACCTTTTTTGGATAAGTTTTGAATTTGGACTTG
>DPKX01000160.1 GCA_003542295.1 Candidatus Atribacter hydrocarboniphilus | reverse complement strand
ATTTCGAAGCCGTGAGGGTCTCATCCTTTGTCTTTTTAAAAATGAGATTTTTCACGCCAGGTGAGTAAACTAAACAAACAATGACACCCCGGATGAGAATGCCACCAATCTGTCACCTCTGAACTTATTTATCACCTCATCCGTCATTCCTGAATGTATTGATCAGGAATCTATAATATTTAAAAAAATTTGGATTCCCGATTAAAAATTTCGGGAATGACATAAGAGAGAAGCTGATGCCCCTCCCGAGAGGGGAATTTTTCTCCCGCTCCCCCGCTCGGTCTTTACGCCGTAGTCCGTTCTGTCTCAGAATGACAGAATAAACTACTGAACCATCTTTAAGAGAGCCTCTTCGTCCAGAGTCAGTTCACCACTATTTAAAATGGTTTTAGTTATTTCCCCTTTCTTCACCACCAACACTCGATCACAGAAAGAGGCTACTTCTCCAAACTCGGAAGAAATGAATAAAACACCATTCCCCAATCGAGCGAATTCTTTAACAATGTTCATAATTTCCCACTTGGATTGAATATCCACTCCAAAAGTAGGATCGTCGAGGAGGAGAATTTTTGGTTGATTAGCTACATTTTTTGCCACGACAACTTTTTGTTGATTACCACCGGAAAGATAACGAACCTGCTGTTCGATACCATCACATTTCACCTTAAAATCGCTAACAAATTTCTGACTGATTTCTTTCCCCCGGCGATCATTGATCAAAATGAGCTGGGTCAGTTTGTTCATGAGGGGAAGCACAATATTTTCATTAATGGAAAAATCCATGATAAGACCTTGATTGCGCCGATCCTCTGGGACTAAACCAAGACCGTACTTTAGAGCATCAGGAACCGAAAGAATTGTAGATTTTTTACCCTGAATAAATATTTCTCCGCTTTTAATAGGATCCAAGCCAAAAAGAGCTTTGAAAATTTCAGTACGTCCACTTCCTAATAGTCCAGCCAATCCAACTATCTCACCAGGCCATAGATCAAAACTGACTTGGTGAATCGAATTAGTGGAAAGATTTCGAACCGATAGGAGCGGTTTTTCTTCGCCACCTCGCTGGCTTCTCTCCCAACTAACCCTATTTCCAACTTTCTTCCCAACCATGGCATCAATAACTTTTTCTAATGATGTTTCTGAAATCGGTTGGGATAAAACATTGACTCCATCTCGTAAAACAGTTACCGAATCACATAACTTAAAAATATCTTTTAAATAATGGGAAATGTAAATGATCGAAATCCCTTTCTTTTTCAGATTTTGAATCACACTGAACAATGATGAAATTTCGGCTTGGGAGAGAGATGCTGTGGGCTCATCGAAGATTAGTATTTTTGAGTCGGTTGAAAGGGCTTTCGCTATTTCAACTAATTGTTTGGAACCGACACTCAAATTTTCAACGTGTTCCCGGGGATGAATGGAAATATCGATTCCAATCGAATCAAGAAGTTTTTGGGTTATCTCCTCCATTCTTCGATCGTCTAACACGACACGCCCACCTGATAATTCTCGAGCTAAAAAAATATTTTGGGCAACTGTCAGAGTAGGCACCAAGCTAAAATCTTGGAACACCATGCTTATCCCGGCTTTGCGCGCTTCTTGAGCAGATTTATAAACCTGTTCTTTCCCTTCGATTAAAATATCACCACTATCCCGGTTATAGACCCCGTTAATAATTTTCATTAAAGTTGATTTGCCGGCACCATTCTGACCAACTAATGCGTGTATTTCGCCTTTCTCAAGAACAAAATTGACATTGTTTAAAACGGTTACCCCACCAAAAGATTTACAGATTTGACGGCATTCCAAAACCGGAGAAGACATGAAAAAAATCCTTTCTTATTAAAGTAGGGGGGCAAATTCATTACCCCCCCCACTTCAGTTTATTTCTTTTCAAAAAACCCATTTATAGGTTGGAAAATCAAGCTCTTACATCAAAGATTATTTATAACAGTGCTGTAATAAATCGGTCCCAATTATGAATTTGCATTTCCTACTCCATAAACTAAACATTGATTTTAATTATACAAATCCAATATCTCAGGAGGTGGATCTTGATGAAGAGATTCTCTCCAACCTTCTACCAAATTTTCTTTGGTTACTTTAATAGCAGGAACAATGACAAACGGTGGTGCCGGTTTTTCCAGCACTCCATAGACTCCCAGCATCGCCTTGGTATAACCGAGCATGTAAGCCAAGTCAGCAGCGATACCTACGACATTGCCATCTTGCGCCATGTCGAGAGCATTATTTGCTCCTAGATCTAAGGTTACAATCTTGATATCTGGTCTTTTTGCTGCACGACAGGCAGCGACAACTCCTTCAGCCGGCGTATCCCAAGGAACATAAAATCCAGTGATTTCCGGGTGCTGGGTTATGAGCGCTGAAGCAATCATTTCAGAGTCAGCTGGATTGGCAATGCCCTGTTCAGCTACAATTTCAATATCGGGATAGTTTTGTTGGATAACGGTTTTAAAAGCGTTGTCTCGCTGATTGGTGACATAATAACTGGCATCATGGAACAGCCAGGCAATCTTTCCCTTCCCACCTAAAGCATCAGCCAACATCTCAGCAGCAGCTTTCCCCATACCAAAAAGGTCGTCAGTAACAATTCCAACATAATCTTTTCCCTGAATATATCCATCAGGAAGGTTGCTCATAAATACCAACTTCACTCCAGCTTCTACTGCAGGCCGGAAGGCTTCAGCACCGGCAACCGGATCGATAACCAAGGTTAGAATAATGTCGGGCTTAAGGGCCAGGGCTGTTTCTACGTCGGTTTTTTGCTTGGTTGGATCCATGGCAGCATCAGTCGTTACCACTAATTCAATTCCCAGTTCATTAAAAAGATCTTTGGCACCCGCCATGAGAGCATTAGCAAAATCAGAGGAGGTATGCATCAAATAAGCTGCTTTGTAGTTTCCCTCTTTTACTTTTTGCATTTCTTCTGGAGTTAAGGTGACATCACTATACCAAGTGGGTTCTTCTCCTTGGGGACCCCTGGTTTCCATTAATACTTGTTCCTGGGCCATTGCCGTTCCTACTAAAAAAACCAACATGATTAGCATAACCATACAACGGATAGAAAATACCGATCTTTTTCTCATATAAACCCTCCTGTAAATATTTTTTACTAAGCAACCTAACTTTTTTTAACAACACGATTCAAAATGAATACTGGTTTCCTCACCTCCTTCATTCATTTCCAAGATTTAATTGATTTCTTCTTCAAAATAAGGAATGGTCGTAAACATCCCGAAACACTCACCAAGGGAGAGCAAACGGGAATATTCCACAACTATGGGATGGTCACAGCGGAGCACCAAAGAATAGGCTTTTCCGGTTGGCATAGTATATCCGCCAAATTCTTCAGGGCGATCAACTCGGAAATCAAACATTCGCTTAGCCCCTAATTTGAGAATGATCCCCTCTACCGGTTCTTGATCCTTAAAATAGACCGTGACTCGCACTTTTACCTCAAAAGGATTGGTATTAAGAATCATAATTGCTTCATGAGAATCCCACTTTCCTAATTCTTTTCGAGGAAGCTCACCATCTGGAATAACCCAAACTTTTTTCCCAATTGCCATAGAATGACCTCCTTCATTGTAAAAAGCATTTTTATTGATTCAATTCCCGAATATTTTTGACCATCTCAATATCTTGAATGGTGTTTTGAATACAAAGATGAATAGTTTCTATCTTGTGATGGTTTCCACCATTGATTTTTAATAAACTTTTCACCAATGGTAAAAGATCCGTCAATTCTCTTCGGTAACTTTCTCTTCTCTCTTTATCCAGATGCACGGTAAGATAAACTGGAAAAGGAGGATATTGATCGATAAGAGAATCAAGAAAGAGCTCACCTGGTATCGCTCGATCTCGATGTAATTTTGACCATTGAAAGAGAGAATCGATCCCGTCGGAATAAAACTCTGGAACATTAGTCAGGCGATGGGGAGACCAGTTGTTAAAAAAAGCTGACTCGGCATTGTGAAATAGTTCGACCAAGTTGCTTCTTTGCGCTGGGTCTTTAATATGGTATAACTCTTCGACCCCTTCCTCAATAATTTTGAGAGGATTTTGATCGACATCCTGAAGAAAACGTCCTAAACAGAAGATATTCATCTCGGTACTGGGATTGATCAGAGG